>DAIAVG010000005.1 GCA_027445725.1 Acidithiobacillus sp. | reverse complement strand
ATAAATTTGGTATTCTGCAACTTTTCCTTGGCGATTTGTGCAGGCGTGGGCGCGGTCACGGGGCGCAGGATAAACCACCAGGTGCCCCCTGCTCCGGCGATGAGCAACACAACAATCGCCATGATGACGATGATCACCCGCTTGCTTTTCCCCGGCTTCTTTTCTTCTGCCATGGCTTCCTTGCCTGTCGATATCTGAGAGAACTGACCTTGTACCTAACGCTTATATACTCGATCCTTGTCGTTCAGCCAAGTAAAAATCTTGCAAAATCGACTTGGCTCAGTCTGCGCAAATCGTTCCGTTCGGAAGGATGGAAGATTGCCGACCATTCCAAACGCAAGTCGCTAATAATCGGATCACATTCCGCAATCTCCTGTATATCATTGAATAAATTGACATGCGCCAGTTTCAGCAAAAGGTACCGATAGAGACTATCGAGGCGCCGCAGGTGGGGGGATGGGAGATTATCGCCCAGTGTGACCAACAGATGCTGTACGACCTGCTGGACCCGCTCCATCGCGCGCTGCTTCGCGGCGAAGTCCCGACGCTCCAGCGCCCGTCGAATCCGTCGTATATATTTTTCAACCCCCTCCAGTCCCAGCAAAACAAGGCCATCGGACGTAAAATACGGTACCGCTGTAGAGAAATCCTGTGCTGATTTTTTGGGTACCTGCTGCATAACACTTTTCTCCCGCTTCTTCTCAGGAAGAATAACGACACGTCACAGAGAAAACTGAAATGGTAGACGGTGCAAGGCCAGCGGCACTACCCTGCCCATAAAGGCGTGACTAGGGGTACTGACAAGAACGCGTGTGCCGTCCCTATCATGGCATAATTATTGCTTAAAACAGATAAAACAGGAGGTGATTCCATGACAGCCCGATTGCAGAATGCTCCCGGCTCCAGGAGCGAGACACGAGATCTCGCCGAAGAAAGCATTTATCTCGATGATTTAATTAATTTTCATAACGCTTGGAAAACATTTTGGCAAACTTGGTTGCAGGAGCATCTACAAGGCAAAAAACTGCCGCGCCGTGCGGAGCAAATAGTTTTACAGGCCTTGCACGGGCCTGAAGCACGCATACCGCAACCCCAAAAAGTCCGCTGGTACGGTTTACAGGCTTCCTGCCATGAGATTTTGCATCAACTGCAAATTCATTCTGAAGAAGCGTCAAAAAACTGTCCCATCCCAGAGTTCGTTCCTGTCATAGATGCCGCCGGTGCTTTAGAACAGCAATGCTTTGAGGAGATCGTAGCTTTTAGTAAAAACCTGGGGGAGATAGACATCCTCACCAATTTACCAAACCGTCGGCGGATGGAGCAGGACATGGTACGTGAACAGGCTCTGGTCGATCGCGGCGCTAACGGCTTTATCGCGATGATAGATGTCGACCACTTCAAGACGCTCAATGACACCTACGGACATCCTGCTGGAGATACGATTTTGCGGGAAATCGCGCGACGTCTGCGCGCTGCTTTGCGTCATTATGATGGCTTGTATCGCTATGGTGGTGAGGAGTTTTTGGCAATTTTTCCAGGGCTTGGCAAAGAGTGCGCGATGCTTGCGGCACAGCGCTTATGTCGGACCGTCGCCGCCGAGCCTTTTCAGACGGCCGATGGCCACCCTCTGAATATTACGGTATCCATAGGTATCACCGCCCTCGCCCACCATACATCCCCTGAGGAAAAAATGGCTATTGCTGACGCTGCTCTGTATCGGGCAAAACAGGGGGGCCGGAATCAGGTGCGCCTGGTTCCGTAGCGCACGGCGCTATAACACCTAGTTCCCTGACTGAGATAAATTGCTAGGCAGTCAAGCCTACGTTGTCGCTCAAACAAATTCATCAATCTGATGCCCATCTTCCGGCGCTTTTTCTTCGCGCTGAGGCGGCAATCGGGGTCGCGGAGTATTGTTCTCCCGCCTTTTGTCGGAAATCGGACGCGAAGGCTCCACGGGCTGGGCACCACGGTCAATGGGTTTAAGCGGAAAATCTGCCATAAACGCTGTACTCCAGATATCATATAAAACATATAGGTTTTCCAGATTAGCGCAATAACTATTCATTTTCCATGGGTTAGAGCTCAGCGTGCGTAAAAGCTTTGCAGTCGCCCTTCAATGATTTTGGGATTTTCGCCTTCCGCTATCCCGACCAGGCCTTCGATGATCATCTCACGCAAGTAGGTTTGCTGATGTACGATACCTTTAATCTTGTTCGATATGGGGAGAAAAAGCAGGTTGGCTGACCCCACACCGTAGATGGTTGCAACGAAAGCCGTTGCTATGCCCGCTCCGAGTTTGGCCGGATCGGCGAGATTTTCCATGACATGAATCAGGCCCAGCACGGCGCCGAGAATACCAATAGTCGGCGAGTACCCACCCGCCGATTCAAAAACTTTTGCCGCCTGCCGCTCCATCTCCGAGCGGGAATCCAGATCGACCTCCAGGGTAGCCCGGATTTTCCCCGGTTCCGCCCCATCGACCAGCATCTGTAAGCCTTTTTGTAAAAACGGGTCATTGACACCCTCAATTAGACTTTCGAGCGCTAGTAGTCCGTTTTTGCGGGCGGTATTGCTCCATTCCAGAATTTGCGCGATGACGGGCTGAGGATCGGTTTTGGGGGGCAGCACCGCCCAGGGCACCATCTTCAGGGAACGAACGAACACGGGCATGGTGTATTGCACCATCACCGCGCCCATAGTGCCGCCGATGACAATGATGAAGGCAGTGAGCTGAAGGATGGAACTGAGCTTACCACCCTCCAGAAGCTGGCCGACAAAAATACCACCGAAAGCCACCACCAAACCAATCAGGGTCAAAAAATCCACGATTTTGCTCCCTTTTGGGGATCAGCAAATGAGTAACCCTCAAAGCCCGTCATCACGCCAGTCTCCCAGGGTGGTACGCAAACGCAGGACCGCTTGCCGCATAATCTGGCTGACGCGGGATTCGCTGACCTCCAATATGCTGCCAATCTCTTTCAGCGTGAGTTCGTCCTGATAATAAAGCGCGAGGACCAGTTGCTCCTTTTCCGGTAAAGTGCCGATACCGCGCTGGAGATCGCGGGAAAATTCTTCAGATACCAGCACAGCCTGAATATCGTCCGCGGCGTCGCGGAGGTAGCGACCGACAAAAGCGTCATTGTCCGCTGCCAGATCTTCGAGATAAAGAATCTGACCGCCACTCTCACGCAACGCGGCCTGGTAAGCCGACATCGTCCAGCCCAGATCTTTGGCGATTTCCTCATCACTGGGCGGATGTCCGAGATGTTGTTCCAGGCGGGCCATGGCCCTGCCGATAGATTGCTCCTTGGCACGCGCACGGCGGGGCAGCCAATCCTGGGCACGCAGCTCGTCAAGAATACTGCCGCGAATCCGCATGCTGGCATAACTGATGAAGGCATCACTCTCGTCTCCCGACTGGCTATCGAGGGCATCCATCAATCCCAATAAACCCGCCTGCACGAGATCGGCCACATCGACATTGGCGGGCAGCCGGGCGCGGATCCGCTGGGCAATACGCTGCACCAGAGGCACATAGCGCGCCACCTGCGCACTGCGCTGTACCATTCTATCCACCGCCATTCCGGCGCTCATAGGCTCTGCAGCGATCTTTCTGCCGATAACAGGCGCTCCATGAAGAACTCGATATGCCCAGCGGGACCCGCTGGCAGGGGCCAGCTACGCACTGTTGTCGCCAACTCGCGCAGCGCTCGGGCGGCAGGACTGTCGGGATAGAGTTCGACAATGGCCCGCTGCGAACGTACCGCACTACGCAGAGCAGGATCCAGGGGAATGCTGCCGATCAGATCAAGACTGACATCGAGATAACGGTCCGCCACAGCGGCGACGCGCTGAAAGAGCATCTGACCTTCGCGCTGGTCACGTACCATATTGGGCAGTACCCGGAAACGCCGCACGCCATGATCACGGCTGAGTAACTTAATGAGGGCGTAGGCGTCGGTGATGGAAGCCGGCTCATTGGAGACCACAACAATGACATCCTGGGCGGCGCAACTGAAGGTCAGCACATCACCCGCAATGCCGGCAGCAAGATCAATCAGCAGGTAATCAACGTCGATGTCGAGGTTGCTCACGGCTTGAATCAGACTCGCCTGAGCCAGGCCATCCAGAACCGCCATGCGCGCGATACCGCTGGCCGCAGGTAACACGCGAATACCCTGAGGGCCATTGACGAGCACTTCTTCAATGGATTTTTCACCAGAAACTACATGAGAGAGGTTGTAGCGTGGACTCAGGCCGAGCAGGATATCCACATTGCCGAGACCGAGGTCGGCGTCGAAAAGCAGGGGTTTCGCGCCCTGCTGGGCGAGAGCAACAGCCAGATTAACAGCAACATTGGTCTTGCCCACCCCGCCTTTACCGCTGGCGACGGCAATCACCTTGACTGGTTTACGCGCACGCATCCTTCGAAGTCCCTCCGCCTGATCCAGCGGGGTCGCAATCACCGCGGACCCCTGCATTTCAGGCGCCATGATAGCGATTATGGGCAGTGCTAGCCACCGCATCGCCTGCCGAAACGGATTGCAGCACATGAATCAGCGCATCCCAACGGGCCTCATGGAGGTCTTCCGGCACCTTCTGGCCGTCGCTGTAATAGGCAATGGGTAGATGATGTTGTGCCAACCATTCCAATGCGCCACCAAAAGCCGGCGCTTCATCTACTTTGGAGAGAATGGCTCCCGCCAGAGGAAGATCCGCATAAGGTGCCAGAACCGTCGACAAACTCTTGTCGCTCAGTCCAGCCGATATGAGCAGAAAACGATGGGCTTGCGGACCCAGAGCGGCGAGCCACTGCAACTGCTCTCCCAGACGCTGGTCACGCGGGCTCATACCGATGGTATCGATGAATATCCACGGTCGCTGACTATGTTTCTCCAAGGCCTGGAAGAGATCTTCCGGACCACGGATGACCTCCAGCGGTACGCCAAGAATGCGCGCATATATCCCCAGTTGCTCGACGCCCGCGATACGATAGGTATCGGTGGTCAGCAATGCGACAGAGTGAGGCCCGTGGCGCAACACCTGGGCGGCAGCAAGTTTCGCTATGCTGGTCGTTTTGCCTGAGCCGGTAGGACCCAATACCGCGAAAATTCCGCCTTTACCCAGAGGGTTCTCGCTCAAGCCCACCCGCTCCTCCAGCGCGGCTCGCAGTGGCACCTCCCAGGCCTCGTCTGCGGCCTGCTGAGCGATTTGCGTAGCCCAGCCCGCCGAGAAGCCCATGTCCGTCAGCACCTCGCGCGCCAGCTTGCTGGCGCGCAGACTGCCCCAGCGTTTTTCCACCAATTGCCGCAGGGCCTGAAGCTCGTTACGGAGCGGAGTAGCCCCCGTGGTTGCGCTGCCGCTAACTGCCATGGGCGCCACACGTTCAGGGACAGATAATGGGGGCTTGGTGCTCATGGTGGGAATATCCTCCGCCGGCAATTTTGCCGGAACTCCGCGTAATGGTTCAGGCCAACTCGGCGTTGGCGTGACCTCAGCCCATTGCTTCTCATCAAAATCAATGGCCGCAACGATCTCGACACCCCCGTCCACATCCCGGTTGGAGAGAATGACCGCGTCGGCACCCAAGGCGGTGCGAATCTGCTGCAGTACGTCGCGGGTGCTCGCCCCGTTAAATCGCCTGATCTTCATCTGTGTCTTTCTCCCTGAGGGTGAGCGCCTGGCCATTTAAGCACCGAGCGTGGCCACCACCCTGATCCGTTTATTTTCGGGGATCTCCGCGTAAGAGAGCACCCGCATCCGCGGCGCGGTCCGGGCCAGGAAGCGTGCCAGAAAGGCGCGCATGGGGCCCATGGCCAGCAGCACCGGCTGCATAC
Source organism: Acidithiobacillus sp. (assembly GCA_027445725.1). Next base: position 15,257 of record DAIAVG010000005.1, on the reverse strand, counting down.
CGCCGGCCTCCATCTGCTGCATCAACTCTCCCGCCTTTTCCAGCACCCGCTGCGCCAGCCCCGGCTCCAAAGCCTCGCCATTACTGTTGCGCAAACTCTCCTGCAATAAGTGTTCCAACTGTCCGTCCAACACCGCGACTGGCAACTCCCCCTGTCCGGGAAAGAGTCCTTGCACAATATAAGGGCCGAGTGCGGTACGTACGGCCGCCGTGAGATCGTCAACATCCTGGCTTTGCGGTGCGTGCTCCGCCAAAATTTCGACGATGGTGCGCATGTCGCGAACGGGCACGCCTTCATTCAGCAGGTTCTGCAAGACTTTCTTGAGCTTGTCGGGAGACAGCATCTTCGGGATGACATCTTCTACCAGCTTGGGTGAGCGGCTGGCGAGATGAGACAGTATCCCCTCCACCTCCTCGCGGCCCAGCAGTTCAGCACCATGGGACTGCAAGATTTGATGCAGATGGGTGGCGATCACCGTTGCCGGATCGACCACGGTGTAACCAAGGGCGACCGCCTTGTCGCGCTGATCGTTGTTTATCCACAAGGCCGGGAGGCCGAAGGACGGGTCGGTAGTCGGGGTGCCTTCGAGCTTGCCGAGGACATTGCCTGGGTCTATGGCGAGCAGCAGATCCGGAAAGATTTCACCACCAGCCACTTCAACACCTTTGACGGTGATCCGGTAGGCCGTTGGCCGCAATTCGAGATTATCGCGGACATGCACGGCGGGCACCAGAAAGCCAAAGTCCTGCGCGAACTTTTTACGCACCCCGCGAATCCGTGCCAGCAACTCACCGCCCTGCCCCTTGTCGACCAGCGGAATCAGCCGGTAACCGACCTCCAGCCCGAGTGGATCAAGCGGCTCGACGCTGGCCCAGGTGACCTCCTCCGGCTCGGCGGGTGATGGGGGTATCGCGGCTTCGGCCTTTGGCTGCTGGCGTTTGCGATACCAAACGATGCCGCCCAACACCGCGCCTGCCCCCAGAAACGGCAGATGCGGCATCCCCGGAATCAGCCCGAGAACGGCGAGGATCACCGCGACGATAACCAGTACGTCCCGGTTCTGGAAAATCTGGCTCACTAATTGTTTTCCCAAATCCTGACCGGTATTGACTGACGTGACCACAATGCCGGCAGCGATGGAAATGACCAGTGCCGGAATTTGTGCCACCAGCGCATCACCGATGCTGAGCAGAGTGTAGTCATGGGCTGCCGTGCCAAGACTGAGACCATGTTGCCAGATACCGATGATCAGACCACCGATCAGGTTGATGAATAGAATCATAATTGCTGCGACGGCATCACCGCGCACAAACTTGCTGGCGCCGTCCATGGAACCAAAAAAATCTGCCTCTTGCGCTATCTCGCTGCGCCGCCGATGGGCTTCTTCCTGATCGATAATGCCGGCATTCATATCCGCATCAATAGCCATCTGTTTGCCCGGCATGGCGTCGAGGGTGAAACGGGCGCTGACTTCTGCAATACGCCCGGCACCCTTGGTGATAACCATAAAATTGATGATGACCAGAATCGCAAAGACGATGATTCCTACCGCATAGTCACCGCCCACAACAAACTCACCAAAGGACTCGATCACCTGTCCGGCCGCACCGGGTCCATTCTGGCCGTGCAGCAAGATGATCCTTGCCGCCGCCACATTGAGGGAGAGGCGCAACAAAGTCGTTAACAGCAGTGCCGTCGGAAAGGCGGCAAACTCCAGCGGGCGCACCATGTAGAGACTGACCAGCAGGATAATCAGGCCCAGCGTGATATTGAAGGTAAAGAAAATATCCAGGAGAAAAGTCGGCAACGGAATAATGAGCATGGCGAGCACCATGATCACCAGGATCGGGGCCGCCAGGGTATGCCAGTTCACGCGTTGCAACATCCGGTTCAGGGCGTTCACAGTTTATCCTCGTTCATCCATTTCCGGGGGCACTGACCAGTGCGCGGGCACTTGCGGCTGCTGCTGCGGGGTCGCCAACCGGAGCTGGTATAGATAGGCGAGGAGTTCCGCCACCGCCCGATAGAGAGTGACGGGGATCTCCTGCTCCAACTCCACATGATGGTAGAGCGCCCGCGCCAGGGGTGGCGCTTCCACCACCGGTATGTGATGTTCTGCCGCCAGCTCACGGATTCTGGCGGCCACCAGATCAGCGCCCTTGGCCAGCAGGACGGGTGCCCGCGTTTCCCCTTCGGCATAACGCAGCGCCACCGCATAATGGGTCGGGTTGGTGACAATGACATCGGCCTTGGGCACCGCCGCCATCATCCGCCGACGCGCCATCTCCCGCTGCATGGCGCGTACCTTGGCCTTGATTTCGGGATTGCCGTCCATCTCTTTCATTTCATCTTTCTGATCTTGGCGCGACATCTTCAACTTCACGTTGATGGTCCAGATCTGGAAAGGCACATCAAAGAGCACAATCAACAGGGTAGACGCAGCAAGCACGAGAAAGACCAAGCCGCTCATGTGCATGAGATGCAGCATGGCTTGTTCGGGCGATTCCTGAATCAGACCAAAGAGGGCGTTGCGTTGGGCCCAGAGCAGCGTGATGCCGATACCGCCCACCACCACAGCCTTCAGGATCGCCTTCACCAGCTCCAACGCACCATGCTTGGAAACAATTTTTTGCAGACCACTGATGGGGTCCATGCGCGAGAAGTCCGGTACCAGCGACTGGATGCTGAAGACCCAGCCGCCCACCACCAGCCCGGCAGCAATCACGGCCATCAGGAGCATGATGAAAAAGGGCACCACCAGCTCCGCCGCTGTTTCACACATCGTTGCAAAATGACGGAGGAGGTCTTGAGGATCGGTCATGACGGCGGACGAGAGATGCAGGCCGGCGTAGAGAAATCCGGCAATGCTTTGATAAATATTGTCGGCGAACCCAAAAAACACACTCGCCGAGACCATCAGCAAGGCGCTGGTGGACAACTCCCTGGAGCGCGCGACCTGGCCCTTCTTGCGCGCGTCGTCGCGGCGTTTGGGAGTCGCCGCTTCGGTACGTTCCTGGGCATTTTCTTCGGCCATGGCGTCTTATGTCCTGAACGAGAGATTCATGGCCGCGCCGCCGAGAGCATCGCCTGCCCTGCGGTTTCCATGGATAGATTCAGCAGATGCTGAACGATCATGGTCATGGCCGGCATAAACACATACAGCGCGAGGATACCCAGGCCCAGGAGCACCGGAAAACCGATCACAAAAATATTGAGCTGGGGCGCCGACTTGCCCAGCACGCCTAAAGCAATATTTACGAGCACCAGCGTGCCTAAAACCGGTGCAGAGATAGCCAAACCCAACGAGAAGATGATGCTCCCCTCCTCCACGAGCAAATGCCAAGCCGAAGGGTTGAGGCTGAGCGTCGCCGTCACCGGCAGCAGGGTAAAACTGCGCATAAGCGTCGCCAGCACCAGCAACTGACCATTCATTGCCATGAACAGGAGCAAGACGATCAGGTTGAGAAAATTGGAAAGGGTAGGGACCTGCACGCCCGTGACAGGGTCAAAAAAACTGCTGAATCCCAGCCCCATCTGTAGACTGATGACCGATCCCGCAAACTGCACCACACTAAAAACCACCGTCACAGCGAAGCCCAGCGCCGTGCCTATGAGGATTTGCTGGATGAGCAGCACAAAACCCGCTCCCGACAAAAAATGTACAGCAGGCATCGCGGGCAGAGCGGGGGCGATAGCCACACTGATCAGCAGCGCCAGCCCTACCCGCACCTGAATCGGTACCTGGGTGGCGCTAAACACCGGCGCCGTGGACAACAGCGCGAGGATACGAATAAAGGGCCAGAAGACCAGGCCGATCCAGTGCTCCAGTTGCAGCGTGGTAAAGTGAATCATTGGTTGATCAGATGCGGAATGTCATGGAACAACTGGATGGTGAAGTCCATGATCAGATGCAGCATCCACGGACCGGCAATCACCAGCACCAGGGCCATCGCCAGAATCTTGGGCACAAAGCTGAGCGTCATTTCGTTGAGCTGGGTGGCCGCTTGAAAGACACTCACCAGCAGGCCGACAACCAGCGCAATCCCCAGCAAGGGGGCCGACAATAAGAGGGTCGTCCACACCGCTTGCTGACCGACCGTGACAATACTCTCTGGAGTCATTCCCTCACCTCAATGGACAAAGCTCTGTACCAGCGAACCGATGACCAGATCCCAGCCGTTGACCAAGACGAAGAGCGTGAGTTTGAAGGGGAAAGACACCGTCACCGGCGACAGCATCATCATGCCCATAGACATCAGCACGGCAGCCACCACCAGATCGATGATCACGAAGGGTATGAAGATCAGAAAGCCGATCTGAAAGCCGGTCTTCAGTTCCGAAGTGACAAAGGCCGGGATCAGTAGCGTCATGGGCGTATCCGCCGGGGCCTGCAATTGCGGGTGTCCAGAGAGCTTGACGAAAAGCGCGAGATCATCGGGTCGCGTCTGCGAAAGCATGAAGGTGCGCAACGGTCCATCAGCACGCGACATGGCCTGGGTGATATTGATCTGGTTTTGAGTAAGGGGCTGCAGGACTTCCGTGTTGAGCTTCTGAAACACCGGCGCCATCACAAAAAAAGTAAGAAAGAGCGATAGGCCGACGATGACCTGGCTGGGCGGCATCTGGGTCGAACCCAGAGCCTGTTTGAGCAGGGAGAGGACGATGATGATACGGGTGAAGGCTGTCATCATCAGCAACATGGCGGGCAAAAAGACCAGTACCGTCATGAAGATGAGCGCCTGAATACTGAGGCTGTACTCGGTGCCGCCGCCCGCTGCGGGACCTGTGGTAAAAGCGGGAAGGCCCCCGGCGATGGCTACTCCCGGAATACTGAGGCCAATCAAACCGAAGGCGGCGATCCTGGTCCGGAAGGGGGCGGGGGTTCTGCCGGGTCCCTGGTGGGGGTCTTTATGTGCTGGTTCCATGGCCCTTGCTTGCGCCTCTCCATTGCGGTGCGCAACCAACCGGCAAAAGTGGCCGGCGAGTTGCTGGTGGTGTCTGGCAGCGTTGTCTCCAGGGTGTGCAGCAAGGTAATCCCCGCCGGAGTCACACCGAGAAGCAACTGCTGCTCTCCCACTTGTACTAGCAAAAGGCGTTCCCGCGTTCCGAGGGAGAGTGACGACACCACCCGCATACCTCCGACCTGCCCACCGACCAGACCGGGTTGCAGGCGCTTGAGTAACCACACCACCCCGAAAAATATCAGGAGGACCAGCACCAGGGCAGAAAATAGCTGGAGAATAGCTGACCACGAAAAAGCACTGTCCGCCCCCATGCCGACGGAGGTATCCGCCCAAACTGACGGGCTCCACAGGACGAAGACCATGCCTGCCAGTCGGATTTTTGACGCTCGCAGGGCGGCCATTTTGACGCTGAAGTCGGGACCTGGATTTTTTTTCAACGGAGTTTCTTGGCCCGTTCCGCCGGGCTGACGATGTCGGTGAGGCGAATGCCAAACTTATCATTCACCAGCACGACTTCACCCTGGGCGATAAGGTAACCATTCACGAGCACATCCATCGGCTCGCCAGCGAGGCGTTCCAACTCGACCACCGAACCCTGCGCCAACTGCAGGAGATTCCGAATTTGAATCTTGGTACGTCCCAGCTCTACCGAGAGCGTCACCGGAATATCGAGAATCATATCCAGATTCTGCGCCTGCGTCCCGCTGCTGGCAGCGTGCAACTCGGGAATAGGGGCGGGAGTCGCCTTAGGGGCCTGCTTAAGTGGAGCATTGAGCTCTTTGTCCGGTTCAGCAGATGCTTCCGTATCGGTGCTGGCGCCGCCCTGCTCCGCCATGGCCGCTGCCCAGTCCGCCATAATATCATCGGCCGCGCTGTTATCGGCCGCATCAGCCACAGGTTCCGCGTCTACCGGTATTTGCTCTTCAGCCATGGTTCAACTCTCCAATGCCGCCATGGCGGCTTGCCCTGCTGCGATTTCCGGACAGAGATGTTCCGTCACCTGAACGGCGTATTTGCCATTGGACATTCCATAACGCCCGGAAAGCACCGGAATGCCATCAATGCGCGCGACAATCGTTTCCGGCATTTCAATAGGAATCACGTCGCCATCGCGTAGCGCCAGCAATTGCCGCAGAGTCAGGCGCGTTTGCACGAACTGCGCTTCCAGTTCCAGTTCGGCCTCCTGCATTTCGTCCTGCAGCGACTGCACCCAACGGCGGTCCACCTCAGAACGATCCGCCGTCGTGCCTGCCGTGAGCTGATCGCGTACCGGTTCGACCATGCCATAAGGAAGGCAGACGTGGAGGGTGCCCGTCCCCGACTCCAGTTCTACGGTGAACGTGGTGGTAATCACTACTTCTGTCGGCGTCGCAATATTGACGAACTGCGGGTTTACTTCCGAGCGCATCAACTCCGGGTTCAGGGGCGCTACCGGTGCCCAGGCCGACTTAAAGTCTTTGAACGCCATATCCAGAAGCCGCTTGATGATGCGTTGCTCCAGCGGGGTGAAGTCTCGGCCCTCAATACGCGCATGAAAGCGGCCATCACCACCGAAATAGTTGTCCACCACCGCAAAAATCAGGCGGGGATCGAAGACGAACAATGCGGTCCCGCGCAGAGGCTTGATCTGTACCATATTGATATTACTGGGTACCACCAGACTGCGGATGAACTCACTATATTTGATCAGCCGCACCTGACCCACGGAGATTTCTGCCGTGCGCCGCAAAAAGTTGAACAGACTGACCCGCCATAGACGAGCAAAACGCTCGTTAACCACCTCCAGGGTAGGCATACGTCCGCGCACGATACGATCCTGGTTGGCGAGATCATAAGGCCGCACACCACCCGGATCAGGCGCTGCATCAGTCTCGGTATCGACATCACCACCTGCCATCCCTTTGAAGAGGGCGTCTACTTCATCCTGAGAAAGAATATCCTGTGCCATGCGGTCACCGTATCGTTAGCGGCACTGCTTTGCAAGAATCATGCAAAGGTATTCACCAATCCCAACCGGGCACGGAGCGATACCGGAAGTGCGGTAACCCCACCGGTCGCCTCCCCAGCCGCCATAATACCGGAGGCAGGCGCAGATTTGTTGCGCGCAAAGGGCCGCCCGCCACTATCCGCCCCCACACTCGCCTGCCCCAGGCTCATCCCCGCCGCCGCAAAACTCTCCTGCAGTTGCGGCATGGCCGTGGCAATGGCCTCCCGCACTTCCGGATGTGGTGAGCTGAAAAAAGCATTGGTCTGACCATTTTGTTGAAGATCCAGATGCACCTCCAGCGGACCCAGGTGCGGCGGGTTGAGATGCAGGGTGGCCTGCTGTATCCCCTGGCCCAGTAAGAATTGCACCTGCTGCCCCAGCGCCTGACCCCATTGCGGATTGCTATCCACCGGGGGCGCCACGACAGCCACTGCAGGGGCAGGGCCTGCGGTCGGAGTAACCCCGCTTAACACAGTCATATTCGGCAGATTGGCGCCGGGTTGACTGGCACCATTGGTCACTTCCAAACTCTTGGTGGAGACCATCGCCAACGCGGCTGTCGAAGGGCTGGACGCGGTGACCACGCCAGCACCCTGAACCAGAGCGGGACGCGGCGCTTGCGCGCTTGCCCCGTTGCCCTTCAGGTTCTGAACATGGATCGTCCCCAATGCACTGACTGCATGGCCCGCGCCCTCTCTGGACAGCGTCGTCACCGCGCTATGACCGGACTCGTCGGCAACCCCTAAAGGCGTCGGTTTCCCGGATACGCCGTGGTCCTGGGGGGGCGCTGCGGTGGCGGCCAGGGGAAGTGTCGGCGAAAAAAACACGGCTGTCGTCAGGGGAACAACAGCCGTATTTTTGGCCGCGGATGTTTTATCAGCAACCTTTTTGGACGATACCGCAGTTGCACCGGTTTTCGCTGGATCGGGAACCGTCGACGTCGCCTTGATAGCCAGCGCCACCGGCAAAGTTTTGCCACCGCTTTCCCCCACCGGCTCGCGAAGCGCGTGCGGCGAGACTTTTTGTGGTGCGTCTGATTTTTTTCCCGCGCTCTTCTCAGGCGTACCCACCTTACCCTGGGCACTCGCCGGCGCCGCCGCCCGCTGCCCCGCCATCACCTGGGCGAAACCAGGCACCGGCCCTGTGCCGCTTGCGGTCTGTGCCGAAGCCGGAGCACCTGCCGACGCAGGCGTCGCTATGGGGTTGGCGGTTGCGCTCATGATTTCTGCAGCCATACCGGCGCCTCCTCAGAAAGATATTTGCACCATCATAAGCAAAAAACACGCCCGATCCGTAGCGCGGAGGAGCGCATGGCCCATTCATCCAGCTCTTTTTGCATTTTGCGTAACGCCAGGTTGCGCTGCTCATTTTCCAGACGCTGAGCGAGGGAGGCCAAGCCTTTTCCCCGCCCTCTGGCGGCCACCCATTCGCCTTGCAGCCAACGCACCTGCTGCTGTTGGTGCTGGAGATTTTCTCGTTGCAGCTTAAGCACCTGTTCAAGCTGTGCGATGAAACTGCGCATCTCCATCGCTTGCGCGCTGAGGATACCAGCCTGCTCCGCGGCGACCGCCTGCTCGCGATACTGCGCCAGATAATTTTCCAGCAACTGTAGCTTATTCTGTATTTCATGCAGTAGCGCACGCTGCCTACCCAGTGTCTGGGCTAGCTCTTTTTGCCGGTTATCGGCGTCTTCACGGAGGTAGAGGATGGTATCTTGGCGGCTCATAATATTTAAGCAGGCGTAACTCCCGCGTGATCGTCCAGGTAATGGGTCATAATTTCTGCCAGTTGCGCCTGGCTTGTGGCCAGCGATACGGATTCCCGCTGATCCTGACGCAGAAAGGCGAGGATTCCGGGATAGGCGCGCACCGCCTGGTCAAGCAGCGGCTCCATGCCAGGCGTATATGCACCGACCGCGATGAGATCCTGCTGGTCGCGATAGCGACTATAGAGGCGTTTGAGCAAATGCAAGCGACTCAACTGAAGTGGCGGCACAATATTCGGCATCACCCGGCTGATAGAGGTTTCCAGATCGATAGCCGGATACTGCCCTTGCTCAGCGAGGCTGCGGGACAATACCAGATGTCCGTCGAGCACGGCCCGCGCGCTATCGGCAATGGGGTCCTGCTGGTCATCGCCTTCCATAAGCACGGTATAGAAAGCCGTAATGCTGCCGCCCCCCTCGGGACCATTGCCAGCGCGCTCCACCAATGCGGGCAAGCGCGCAAATACCGAAGGCGGATAACCCCGTACGGCTGGCGGCTCGCCCACGGCCAGGGCGATTTCGCGCTGCGCCATTGCATAACGGGTCAATGAATCCATCAGCAGTAACACATGCTGACCCTGACTCCGATAATATTCGGCGATGGCGGTTGCCAGGTGCGCGCCACGAATGCGGGTCAGCGCTGGCACATCGGCAGGTGCCGCCACCACCACGGCACGGCGCAGACCGGACTCACCGAGAATATCCTCAATGAACTCCTTGACCTCGCGGCCACGCTCACCAATCAATCCGACGACAATGACATCCGCATCCGTATTGCGCGCCATCATCCCCAAGAGGACGCTCTTACCCACGCCGCTGCCGGCAAACAAGCCCATGCGCGCACCGCGGCCAATGGTAAACAACGCATTGATGCTGCGCACCCCCACGTCGAGCGGCGCCCGCACCGGCGCCCGCCGCATGGGATTGATGGTCGTTCCCAGCAAAGGGACGCGTTCCTGAGCAAGAATGGGCCCACCACCATCCAGTACCTGACCTTGCCCATCAATAATCCGACCCAACATCTGCGGACTTACCCCCGCTTGAGCCTCTCCCGCCAAAGGTTGCACCCGTGCCCCAGGCGCCACTCCGTGCAAATCTCCCGCCGCCATGAGTTGTAGACGTCCGGCCTGAAAACCGACCACTTCGGCGTCAATACCGCGCTGATGCGCTGCGGCCACCCGGCAGCGCGTTCCGATACTGGCATCAAAACCTTCTGCCTCCAAAACCAGACCCACCATGCGCACCAGCCGCCCGCTGGGCAACAACGCGGGCGGCTGCCGCTGCATACGCGACTGTATACTCTGCAGATACTCGCCCCAGTGCCGTTGGCGGTCGGCAAATATCCCGGTCATGTAGAAATCTCACCGAAAAGCTGATCCAGGGTTTCCCGCCAGCGCGTCTCCAGACGAAGATCCAGTTGCGTAGCCGCATGATCGAATTCACGCCCCTGCCAGCGGCGGTCGGGGCGCGCCACCTCTGCATCCAGGCTGGCAGCCACCAATACGCCGCCCCGTTCCAGCTCAGCATCGGCCTGCAACACCACACCTTGCTCCGTCAGCTCCGGCATCAAACGTTCCACTAATGCGAGATCATCGGGATGCAGGCGAATGCTCGGCTGCGCACTCCGTACCGGCACCGCGCGCAGTGCCTCCCGGAGCAGCGGCAACAGCGACTCCGGCCGCAGAATCAGCTCGTGGCGGATCACCTGTCGGGCAATTTCCATGGCCAGCGCCAGCAGCGACTGTTCAACGCTCACATCCAGCGCCCGTAGCGGCATGCTGAAACCATGTAAAATCTGCTGCAAAGCCTGTTGATCCTGGGCCGCAGCGGCCATGCCTTCGGCATAACCCGCCGCGTATCCTTGCTGATGCCCCTGTTCCCGCCCTTCCCGCTCGGCCTGCCCATAAATGGCTTGTAATTCATCCGCCGTCGGCAAGACTACGGATTGCGCGGAAATGGATTCCCCCGCCGCCTCCATCGGCGGGGCTCGCACCGCGACAACAGTCATATCTGGCAACTGCCAGCGTTGCAGATCGCCAATCGTGTCGCGAGAAATCACTTCCTGGGGCAATTTCATAGGCGCTCTCCGGCCCTCAAACCATGGCCTCACTGCTACCGCTGCCCAGGCTAATCTGCCCGGCAGCGTCTAAACGGGTGGCAATCTGCAGGATGGCCTTCTGCGCAGCCTCCACCTCACTGACCCGCACCGGCCCCTTAGCCTCCAGATCATCGCGCATCATCTCCGCAGCGCGTTTTGACATATTCGTGAAGAATTTTTCGCGCAGCCCAGGACTGGCACCCTTCAAGGCGGTGACAAATCCCTCGGAAGGAATCTCCCGCAACAACACCTGCAGACTGCGATCATCCAGCTTGATCAGGTCATCAAAGACAAACATCTTCTCCTGCACCTTTTCCGCCAGTTCACTATCATTTTCCCGCATCTTCTCGAGAATACTACCGGAGAGGCTGGTTTCCAGACGATTGAGCACTTCTGCCGCAGCTTTCGGGCCACCGAGACTGGCCACCTGCAGGCTTTGCGTCTCTCCCGATAACTGCTCTTCCAGGATATCATTCAACTCCCGGATCGCTGCGGGCTGCACCGTCTCCAGGCTGGCCAACCGCATCATGGCCTCGCTGACCAGACGCTCCGGCAGATGATGAATCACCTCACCCGCCTGCTCAGGCTCCATGTAGGCGAGGATCATGGCCAGCACTTGCGGATGCTCCAGCTTGATCAAATCGGCGATGGAACGGGCATCCATCCATTTGAGATTCTCCAACCCACTGGAGTCACCGCCATGGAGAATGCGATCAATGAGGGTGCTCGCCTTATCCGCACCCAACGCCTTGTTCAGCATCGCCCGAATATACTGATCACTCCCGACACCCAGGGAGGTCTGACGTTCCAGACGTGAGCGAAAATCAGACAACACCGTCTGTGCCTGGTCGGTGGAAACATGGGACATACGCGCCATCGCGGCGCCCAACTTCTGGACCTCGCGCGGCCCCAAATGACGCATCACCTCCGCAGCCTCGTCCTCCCCCAGACTCAGAAGGAGAATGGCGCTGCGATCAATGCCATTAAGATCCCGCTTCACGGTCATTGGCTAACCATTCCTTCACTACCTGAGCGGCGCGCGCCGGGTCTTGCATGACCAGTTGGCGGGCCACATAGAGATCGGTTTCCAGCGGATTTTCAGGCAGCGCCACCGGTCCATGACCCGCTCCGGCAAGGGTTGCTGACGGCACGCCGACCCCTGGTGTCGCTGGCCTTTTATCCTCTGCTGATGAGGCTGCCTCACCGGCGCTGCCTTCGGTGTTCATTACCGGTTCTTGCCGCATGCGGCGGCGCAGCAATGGCCTGACTACCCCGACATAGAGCAGGAGGGCAAGAATCAACAGCACCAGGTAACGCAAGCCACTGTTCATCAGCGTAAGGAACCAGGATTGCTGCCACCACGGAAGGGCGGTCGCCGCCGACTGTGTAGTAAAGGGCATGTTGACCACTTTTACCGTGTCACCGCGCTGAGCATTGTAGCCAATGGCGTCTTCCACCAATTGCTGCACCTGCGCCAGTTGAGCGGCCGTCAGGGGTTTGGCGTGGATGGCACCCAGGCCGCTTTCAGTAACCCGGTCATCCACCAGCACCGCGACCGACAGGCGTTTGACGTTGCCCACCGGTTGCACGGTATGCACGATGGTCTTATCGACATCGTAATTAGTGGTGCTGTCGTTACTACTCTCTGTGGGCGCCAGCATCTTGAGGGTGGGCGCAACCGCAATCAGCGCGGCTGGCGACATCGCCGAAGCCACCGGCGCCACCAGAGGCGCGATGGCCACCCCTGGCGGCTGATTGGAAAGCGCGCCCGGCACACCGTAGGGTCCGGCACCCCCCGTACCGCTGCTGATGTGCGTCTGCTCGCTCAGTATCTGTCCCTTGCCGTAACGCACCGAGCTGCTTTCACTCTTGGCGAAATCAATGTCAGCGGAAACAGCAACCCGCACCCCATTGTGACCCACTATGGGCGTCAGAATTTCCTGAATGCGTTTTTGGTATTGCTGGTCTACCTCGCGCTGATAGGCCAGTTGCGACGGCTGCAGACCGCTATCGGCATTGCCATGAGAACTCAGCAAGTCACCGTGCTGATCAACCACGGTGACGTTCTTATCCTGCAAACCGGGCACGCTGGCCGCCACCAGATGCACCACTCCCGCCACCTGCGCAGCGCTCAACACCCGCCCCGGATAGACCTCCAGCATTACCGATGCCGTGGGGTTCTCCTGTTCACTGAGAAACACCGAAGGCTTGGGAATAGCGAGATGAACCTTGGCGTTTTCTACCGCTGAAAGGGAGGCTATCGTCCGCTCCAGAGAACCTTCCAGCGCCCGTTGATAATTGATGTGCTCGACAAACTCGCTGGTACCCATGGGTTCATGGTCAAGCAGTTCAAAGCCAACCCCGGCCCCTTTAGGCAGCCCCGCCGCCGCGAGCTTCATCCGGGTCCCATAAACATGACTTCCCGGCACCGAGATAACCGCACCACCGTCACTGATCCGATAGGGAATATTGAGCTTTTGCAGTTCGGCAATGACCTGACCGCCATCCCGGTTGGAAAGATTGGTATAGAGCACTTTATACGGCGGCTTACCATTCCAAACGAAGGCAACGATCAGCACGGCCAGCACGGCGGCGAGGACCGCCAATACCGTAAAACGGCGATTGGGCGTCATTTCCTGCCAGCGCCGCTGAGCTTCCGCAGCGCCGCCGGAGAGCGTGGTGGGTCTTGCCGCTTCAGTGGCCATGCATCAGTCCTTGGTCGCCGTCAATCGCACCGATCAGGCCTGAATATTCATGATGTCCTGGTACGCAGATACCAGTTTATTGCGCACCTGAAGCATCGTCTGAAAAGAAAGACCCGCTTTTTGCGAGGCCACCATCACCTGGCTGAGGCTCACCGACTGATCCCCGCTGGAAAATTGCGATTGCAACGCGCTGGATTTGGCCTGCAGGTCATTCACAGAGTTCACCACCCCTTTCAGGGTATTGGCAAAATCACCTTCACTGCCGGTGGACGGAGCTGGTGCCTTCATCCCCTGCGCCTGATCGGCAAGGGCTCGCAATTGCGTTAAAAGGGAATCCAGAGAATCTACACTGCTCATGGCTGCACCTGCTCTATCCGTTGTTGCGTTTTAAAAAGCAAAATCCGCGCCACCCCTAACCCAACGCATACCCAGCCTCACGAAAGCGCTGCAACTTGTGTCGCAGAGTACGCGGACTGATCCCCAGGAACTGGGCCGCCAGCGTCCGCGAACCCTGACTTTGGGCAAGTGCCAGGACGATGGCCTCCCGTTCGTGGTGGGCGCGCAGATCGTCCAGCGGTAAACATGCATCCATTACGGTCCCAGGCGCTTTTTCGCAGGGTAGCATTTCCGGGTCGGGAAGGGAGCGATCCGCAACGCCTTCTGCGACAGCGACTCCCAGGTCTGGCGCCTGGATTTCTTCCGTTATGGCCAGTATGGCCGCGCGTTGCAACGCATTCTCCAGTTCACGAACATTGCCCGGCCACGGATAGGCCCAGAGCGTATGGCTGGCGGCAGCGTCCAGTCTTTTCAGCGGCAAACCCATCTGCTGACAGTGTTGCGCCAGAAGATGTGCTGCCAAGGGCAGGATATCTGCCTGCCGCTCCCGTAAGGGAGGAATCCGTATGGGAAACACCTGTAGCCGGTAGTACAGATCCGCACGAAAATGCCCGGCGGCCACGGCCGCCTGGAGATCGCGATTACTGGTCGCGATCACCCGGATATCCAGCGCAATGGTCTGCTTGCCGCCCACCCGTTCCATCTCCCGCTCTTGCAGCACCCGCAGCAGCTTGGCCTGCAGCGCCAGAGGCATTTCCGTGACCTCATCCAGGAGCAGCGTACCCCCTTGGGCCTGTTCAAACTTCCCGGCACTGGCCTGGTTGGCGCCGGTAAACGCCCCTTTTTCATGACCGAACAGCGTCGCCTCCAGCAGGGTATCGGGTATCGCCGCGCAATTCACCGCAATAAAAGGCCCCCCTTGACGCTTGCTCTGCCGGTGCAGATAGCGGGCAAGTACTTCCTTGCCGACCCCGCTCTCGCCCGTCAGTAAGACCGTCGCATCGGTTACCGCTACTCGCCGTGCCATCCCCAAGGTGGTCCGCATCGCAACAGACTCAGCAACGCATCCCTCCTCCGCCCGCCGCACCTGGCGGACATGGCGGCGGATTCTTTCCAGCAACACATCCATGGTAAAGGGTTTGACGAGATAATCCACGGCCCCGTTCTGCAAGGCCTGTACCGCCTCGGCAATGCTGCCCCAGGCAGTCATCATCAGTACCGGGGGGTTTTCCGGACGGTTCTCCAGGGATTTGAGCAGGGCATAGCCATTCATGGGGCGCATCTGCACGTCACTCAGAATCAGATCGAAGGATGCCGCTCCCAGGGCGGCCAAGGCTGCCGTACCCTCCTCTGCGCGCTGCACCCGATAATCATGCTCCTCCAGTCCTTCCTGGAGCGCTTC
>DAIAVG010000004.1 GCA_027445725.1 Acidithiobacillus sp. | reverse complement strand
AAAGTGGGCGTAGTGGTAGACTGCACTATGTTTTCCTGACTATAGCCGGGCGTGTTGACGTTGGCGATGTTATTACCGGTTACCTGCAGCGCATTTTGCGCGGCCTGCAGTCCCGTAAGCGCTGTATTGACGATTCCGCTGATTCCCGACATCTTACGCACTCCCCAAGGAACGACCCGGACCGGCATGATCACCATATACGGCTGTCTTCTGCCCCTGCAGAAGCGCCAGTGCATCCCGCAATGCAGCACTGGCAAGGCGCAAAGCATGATCCAGTTCGCTATACGCTTCCTGCAGGCCAAGCACCGCCTGACTCAGATCCGGAGCGGGTGCCGCATTACCAACCATTTCCGCACGCAGTTTCAATAAACGCCGGGCCAGAAAATTTCTCCGCTCCGAATCGGGCAAACCTTGTCCCCAGTCGGCGTGCGCCAAGCATGCCTTCTGTAGCTGCAGCAAGTTGGTCAACGCCTGCACCGTCTCCAGTTCATCCCGCCCTGGGGTCACCTCGCCCATGCCGCCTTCTTTCTCCCGATCGCAGGAAACACTGCTTCCCGTTATAACGACACAAAAACTGCCGGAGTTTAGCCCCCGGCAGCGCCTTGCGGAAACCCGGCCATCACCTGCTCCATCAATGGGCTATCGGCCACTGCCACCAGTTTGCCGGCATATTGTGGATCGCTGGCATACCCTCCCTGCTGCAGGGCCTCTGCGAAAGCCGCGACATTATTCCCTTGCCCCAGCGCTGACTGGTAACGCGGATTATCGAGCAGCAGATGGGCGTAGTTCTGCACGCTGGCGCGAAAACTGCCATAGGCGCGAAAAGCAGCCGTTTCCACCTGATTCACGCCATCCTCAAATTCGTGAGTCAGACTGCTCACCGATGGTCCCTGCCAGCTACCAGCCCCCTTTATACCGAAGAGATTATTTCCCGCCACATGGCTGCCCCAACCGGTTTCCAGAGCGGCCTGAGCGATGATGGCCTTGGGCGCGACACCCAGTTTCCGCGCTACGGACTGTACGGCGGGCAGGATGGCGGCGACAAAGGCAGTGGCCTGCTGAACCAGCGCCTGCGATGGTTTGGCCCAGGACGGCGATGCGGCTGCGGGAGATTGCAGGGCGGCATTGCGCGCCGGAACAGGCATTCCACCTTCGGCTTCTGCCAGTGCAGGCTTACCATGTTCACCCCAGTGCAAGTGGTAACGACTGGCGATCTCGCTGGCGAGCGTCTGCGCGATACCCATCCCTTGACCCTGACTGACGGTTTGCGCGATCTGCTGGTTAAACATCGACTTAAACATCGGCCCGGCATTTTTCCCGGTAAGGTCGGAGCCAAATGAAGTGGCAGACATCGCCGAGAGCATTTCCTGCATCAGCACCGCCTCAAACTGTTTGGCGACCGCCATGATAGACTGGGGGTTGTGCGCCTGTGCATCACTGCGCAGTTGCGCCAGACCCGAGAAATTCAGGGCATCGCTGGCTGCCGCGGACGCCGCTTTAGGGTTGATATTCACCGCCTGGGTGCTGGCGCTGAGACTTATGGGGCCGCTCATACTACCTCCAGTTGCGCATGCAGTGCGCCTGCAGCCTTCATGGCCTGCAGTATGGCGATCAGGTCGGTGGGCGTCGCACCCACCGCATTCAAGGCACGCACGACGGCCTCCAGACTGACGCCCGGCTTAAACATCAGAAGCTTGGCGTTGGGCTGGTTTATGTTCACATTGGCTTGCGGAACAACCACGGTCTGCCCGGCTCCCAGCGGATTCGGCTGACTGACCAGATATTTCTGAGAGATGGTTACCGAGAGGTTACCGTGAGCGACGGCACAGGAACCCAAGGTCACATTCTGGCCCAGCACCACGGTCCCGCTGCGCGCATCGATAATCACCTTGGCGAGCGGGGTTTCCGGGGTGACATCCAGATTCTCGATCTCGGAAAGGAAGGTCACCCGCGCCCCCGGTGATGTCGGGGCCTGCACTTTGACCTCCCCTGCGTTCATCGCCTCGGCAATGCCATAGCCCAGCTGCTGATTGATGACGTCCGCGATCCGCGCGGCGGTGGTAAAACTCGGGGTATGCAGTTCCAGGGTCATGGGCCCGGCCTGATCGAATCCATTGGAGACTGTGCGCTCCACATTCGCCCCATTGGGGATGGTACCGGCCGTCGTCACGTTGACCTGTGCCGAGGCGCCGTTACTACTGGCCCCAAAACCACTGACGATCAGATTGCCCTGAGCGACGGCATAAGTCTGCCCATCCGCACCTTTTAACGGAGTCATCAGCAACGTGCCCCCCATCAGGCTGCTGGCATTGCCGACTGCCGACACCGTGACATTAATGGTCTGCCCAGGTTGCGCAAAGGGCGGCAGATGGGCCGTCACGATCACTGCGGCCACATCTTTGGGCTGCAGATTGGTGGCTACGGAAGCCGGAAGGTTGATACCGAGGCGCTGAAACATATTCAGCAGGGACTGTGTGGTATAGGGCACCTGAGTAGCTTGGTCGCCCGTTCCGTTCAGCCCCACCACCAGTCCGTAGCCCACCAACTGGTTGCTGCGCACGCCGCCGACCGTAGCCAGATTACGCACGGTTTCCGCATACGCTCCGGCCAGATACCCGAGCGCTAGCGTCATGGTTATAAGTATCAGCAGAAGTCGTTTCCAACGAAGCGTTCTCATGATCGGACCTTATCGGCTAAAACGGCCACAGCGACAGGAAAAAACGCGCCAGCCAGGGCATCCGCGCCGCCGAATAAATACTGCCGTCGCCGCTATATTCCACCCGTGCATCTGCAATCTGGGTCGAGAGAATAGTGTTTTGCGGCGTCACATCAGCGGGCCGCACAATCCCGGCCACCCGAATGTATTCATGCCCGCCATTCAGCAATACTTCTTTGGACCCCTCAATCACCAGATTGCCATTCCCCTGCACCCGCACCACCGTCACTTCCAGCATCGCCGTAAAGGTATTGCTCTGGGTCGTGGCACCGGTACCGCCATATTTCTGGCCGCTGGTAGCTCCCATACTGGGGCTGAAGGCGTTACCCGCCACGCTGCCAAAGGTGGGCGTGATACCGAAGAAATTGGTCAGCGCCGCATTCAGCGAATCCGAGGTGTTGATGGCGGTGTTGGTATTATTGGAAGCGCTGGAATTCTCCTGAATCAGCACCGTGATGAGATCACCGATACGATTGGCCCGGTTGTCATTAAACAGGGAAACATTGGTCCCCGTCTGCCAGATAGCCCCGTTGGCGGGGTGCGCGGCAAGGGATTCCGGCTTTGCCGGGATGGGCAGCGGCGTCAGCGGCTTAAGATCATGGTGGCCCTTCAGCGTAGCGCAGGCACCAAGACCGAGCAGCAATCCGACAGCCATGACGACGCGGGCGAAGCCGCGCCAACCATTGGAGAGGGGGCCATTCAGGCCGCTCAGGATCATCATTTCGCCACCCCGCGCTCGCATCAGATGTCCTCAAAGATTCTGGGTGAGATACTGCAGCATGGAATCTGATGTGGACACCGCCTTGCTGTTAATCTCATAGGCGCGCTGGGTGGAGATCATATTCACCAGTTCTGATACCACATTGACGTTGGAAGATTCCAGGTAACCCTGCTGCACGGAACCGAGACCATTCAGGGTCGGCTGGCCGGTCTGGGGCGCACCGGAAGAGCCCGTCTGCAAGTAGAGGTTGTCACCGATACTCTGCAGACCCGTGGGATTGATAAAATTGGCGAGCTGGATGGTACCCACCTGTTGCGGCTGCGCCTGTCCAGGCAACACCACCGATACCGTACCATCGCTGCCGATGGTGATGGATTGGGAGTTGGGTGGGATGGTGACTGGCGGCTGCAGAAGATAACCGTTGGACGTGACCAACTGTCCCTGATTATTCATCTGGAAGGTGCCATCCCGAGAATAAGCAATCGTGCCGTTGGGCTGCATGATCTGGAAAAAACCCTGCCCATTGATGCCCACGTCCAGGGAATTACCCGTCTGGGTAAGATTACCCTGGGTCATAAGACGCTCTGTGGACACTATCCGCACACCGGTACCTAGTTGCAGACCAGAAGGATACTGCGTCGTCTGGGAAGACTGCGCACCGGGCTGACGCAGATTTTGATAAAGCAAGTCCTGAAAGACCGCCCGGGATTGTTTGAAACCGGTGGTATTAACGTTCGCCAGATTATTGGCGATGACGTCCATCTTGGTTTGCTCGCCTTCCAGACCGGTAGCGGCCACATATAAGGATCGCATCATTGGGCATTGCTCCTGTTTATCATGGCACCACTAGCAGTTGAGTGGCGCTTTGCTGGTCTTGCGAAACGGTCTGCATCAGCTTGGTCTGGATTTCAAACTGACGACTGTCCTGCAGCATCTGAATCATGCTATTCACCGGATTGACATTACTGCCTTCCAGCGCGCCCGGCTCCAGCACGACGTTGGCATTCTCCGGCGCAGATTTGCCACCGCTGGTCTGAAAGAGGCCATCGGCGCCTTTCTGCAAAGTCTTCTCCGGCGGATTCACCAGCTTGATCTGGTTAATGGCCATGACCGCGTCGGGCTGACTCCCCACGGGGACGCCGGAGACCACCCCGTCGGCACCGATCACCAAAGACTGCATA
Organism: Acidithiobacillus sp.; assembly: GCA_027445725.1. Next base: position 19,159 of record DAIAVG010000004.1, on the reverse strand, counting down.
GGGGGCAGAGAAATGGGCGCGCCGTTAACGCCCAGCACGGGATGACCTGTCGCCGTCGTCAAAATACCTTGCCCGCTGATCTGCAGATTGCCGTCACGCGTATACGCTTCCTGTCCGCCGGGACCCTGCACCGCGAGCCAGCCCTGGCCATTGACCGCCACATCCAATGGCCGCCCCGTATGCACCACCGGCCCGGACTGGAAATCCACACTCTGGTTCATTGTCGCCGTATAGGCACGGGTCGGCAGACCCTGACCATACACCGGCAAGGCGCTGAACTGCGCCTCGTCGGCGCGAAAACCCGTGGTATTGGCATTAGCCAGATTATTGGCGGTTACCGTCTGCCGCTGCAAAATCGCATGGGCTCCGGTCATGGCAATGTAGAGGGTATCCATAGTCCCTTATCCTCACAGGCTCAACAGCGTCTGAACCACGGCATTCTGGGTCTTGATGGTCTGGGCGTTAGCTTGATAGGCCTGCTGCGCGACAATCAGGTTTACCAGCGACTGCGACAAATTCACGTTCGACTGCTCCACCGCACCCGACTGCAACACCCCCAGATTGGTGCTGCCCGGCGATCCCGACAAGGGCTGCCCGGAAGCATAGGTCGGCGCCAAGTAGTTGTTACCGAGATTCTGCAAGCCGTTATTGTTGGCGAAGCGGGTGAGGGTGATCTGTCCCATGACCTGCGACTGGCCGTTGCTGTAGCGGGCGAAAATATTACCGCTGGGATCGATGGAGAGGCCGGAGAGTTGGCCGGTGCCGTAGCCGTTGCTGCTGGCATTGATGACCGCGTTGGCGGAGTTGTAGTTGGTACTGCCGCTGAAATTGACGGCGAGGGTACTGGGGGCGGCCCCATCTGCCCACTGGAAGCTGACAGTTCCACTACTGGGCGGCTGAACTTGCCCGCTTGAGTTGAACTGAAGGGGGGTTGCAAGCGTTCCGCTGGCTGCCGTGCCACTGGCCGTTCCCGTCGCGGAGTAACCCACATTCCACGTCTGGCCGCTGGTGGGGCTGGCCGAAGACAATTGATAATAAGTAGTTAACAATTGTGGTGTGCCCAGGCTGTCGTATACCGTCGTCGTCGTAGAGTAGTTGTAAGTACTGGGATCATTGGGGTTGATGGCCGTCCCGGTGATCGGCGTATTGGTCGAATCCAGATTCAACCCGATGCTCAGCCCGGAAGAGGCCTGCGGCGGCAATGCATTCTGGCTGATGGTCAGCGGCCCACTGGCCCCCGTCAGCTTTCCGGTCTGCGCCTGAATGCCGACCAGTTCGCCGCCATTGCCATCCACCACTACCCCATTCTGGTTCAGTTGCAGTTGGCCGTTGCGACCATAGACCGTGGCGCCGTTGTAATTGAACTGAAAGAAACCATTGCCGTTAATCGCGACATCCAGCGGATTACTGGTAGTCTGGATATTGCCCTGAGTGAATTGCTGGGCGATGGTCTGCACCTGGGTACCAATACCCACCTGCCCCTGAGTCGGCGCGGCGTTGGCCATCGCCGCCGCATAGGCATCGGCAAACTGGGCGTTGGAACCCTTGAAACCCACCGTATTAGCGTTGGCGATGTTATTGCCGAGCACCTGCAGATTGGTGCTCGCCGCTTGCAGGCCACTTAACGCTGTATTGAAAGTTCCCATATCACCTACCCCTTAAATGATATTCTGAACGGCACTGAAGGGTACTGAACCTTGCTGACCCTGTAGTTCCAGGGTTGGCCCCGCAGCGCCTAAAGTAACGCCGTTGACGACCCCCGCCATGTAGGGCGTACTGCTGACACTCTGGCCGTTGGCTCCACTCGCCTGCACCGAAAATTGATACGTTCCGTTCGGCAAGGCGTTGCCGCTGGCATCGGCACCATTCCAGCTAAAACTCTGCATCCCCGCCGCCTGCGCTCCCTGGGGCAACACCGCCAGGGTTTGCCCGGCGCTGTTCTGTACTAACACATCGACAGCGCTGGCACCGCTGCTGAGGTCATAGGCGCCCATTGAAGTACCGCCATTTAGAGTCAGTTGATTGCCGGAGGTCGTGACCGACCTGCCGATCAGGGAGGCCGCCTGCAAGCCCTGATTCTGGTTGATCTGCCCCATCAACGAACTCAGCGACCCCTGAATGGCCTGCACCCCGTTGGCGACACTGAACTGCGCCAACTGTGACGAAAGCTGCGAATTACTCATCGGATTGAGCGGATCCTGATTAGTCAACTGGGTGACCAGCAGGTTGTAAAAGGTATTCTCGCTGGCGAGCCCGCTGGCGCCGCTGCTCGCACTACCCGAGCTTGCCGCTGAACTACTCTGCAGAGAGGCGTAAAAAGGATTGACGCTGGATGTCAGAGAATTGACGCTCATGATCAGGCTCCTATAGGGTGAGTGTTTTTTGCAGCAGGATTTTGGCGGTATTCATGACATTGACATTGGCCTGGTAGGCACGGGATGCCGAGATCATATTCACCATCTCATCCACTGGATTGACGTTAGGCATTTTCACATAGCCCGCCTTATCAGCAAGGGGATTGCCTGGTTGATATACCATCTTGAAGGGTCCTGGCTTGGTCACCACGCCCGCCACCTGCACACCGCTGACGCCGGCAGGCGCAGCATTACCGGAGAGAGGCTGAGCAGCGAATACCACCTCCCGGGCACGATAGGGCTGCCCGTTCGAACTCGTCGCAGAATTGGCATTAGCCAGATTACTCGCCACCACATTCAAGCGATAGCTCTGCGCGGTAAGCGCCGAACTGGCCACATCGAGCACTGAAAACATGGACATATCGAACCTCTCCTTACTTTAAATCACGTTGCCGGTGATGACTGAGTTCAGGGTTTTGATTTCACCTGTCAGAAAAGTCAGATCAGCCTGATATACGACACTATTCTGCAAAAAACTGGCCTGTTCGCGGTTCATGTCTACAGAGTTGCCGTCCAGGCCCACCTGGCTACCGCGCTGATAATGCACAAAGGCCGCTAGGCCTGCGCTGGCAGGCGATCCCGCCAGTTGCCGCGCATTATCCGTCTGCAGGGCCAGCCCCACCTGATCACCCGCCTGAACCGCTTTCAAGGTTTTGCTGAACGGAATATCCACCGCCTTGTAGTTCGGTGTATCGGCGTTAGCAATATTGGCCGACAGCAGTTGCTGCCGGTAACCACTGACCCGTAAGGCATCTGCAAGGGGATTGAGTGCCTGATCCAGAAAACCGCCCATACCAGCCTCCTCCTCCACACAAATCATCATGTGACAGTGCGAGCAAAATACATGCCTGGATAGCGCACCTGAGCCAACCGGTGAGTTTTGTGTGATTTTTTACGTCAGCCTCAGTTTAGAAAAACCAACGGGCGTCAAAACCGGCACAAACATACCGGGGACACCTTTGTGCACCACGGTAGCGGCATAATTTTGCCGACACCGCCAAGACGGCTATCCGGCACCCTCAAATAACCTCCACCCCGCGATGGCACTTATCACCGAGCTCCAGTACCTTTGGCCAAGCGAGAGGAGGCCCCCGCTTCCCATTCCAAAGCACCCCTGGAAAATGGCACACTATTTGCCTATCGTGGCTATGGCATGGGCAATTGCCAGGCAGACGTGGGCACGATGATGAAGAGGACCAACCTGGCAAAACACTCGGGGAACAAGGCGGTGGCATCCTGCACCGCCCTGCTCCTGCTTGCCTGCTCGCTGCCGGTGAGCGCTGCGACGGAAAGCGCCGAAGCCATCCGTGCTACCGTTACCCGCTTTGTGCGCAACCACCTTCCCGCCAATATCAGCAACGCCAAGATTCACGTAGATGGCCCCGCACCGGGCTTGCGCTTCCCCGCCTGCGACCACTTGCAACTCGGCTTTTTCGGCTATAGCAACCCCTATGGCAACCAAACCATAACGGTAAGCTGCTCAAGCCCTTCGCCCTGGAAGCTCTATTTACCGGTACGGCTCGCCATCAATCAAAACGTAGTGGTCGCGGCCCGACCGCTGAGCGCCGACCGGGTGCTCAGCGCCGCGGATCTCAGTGTGGTTCAGCGCGACACGAATGGTCTTGGTGGTAATGCGCTGAGCGATCCGCAGCAAGCGATTGGCCAGGTTCTGCGTTTTGGCACGCTGGCTGGACAACCTATTACCACATCCATGCTCAATGCGCCGGAGGTTGTTCGTGCCGGCGAACAGGTCACCTTATATGCGGAGGGGGATGGCATTCGTATCGCCACCATCGCCAATGCCATCGAAAATGGCCGCCCCGGACAGGCTATTTTGGTGCGCAACATGCAATCCGGCAGGGTGATCCGCGGTACCGTTACGGCCAGGGGCGCTGTGGTGGTACCGTTCTGAATAACGATCTGTTTCTCGAAAGTTTTTGTATTACCCTTCAGTTCCTGCTTCAATGTGCCGTATCACAGATTTAAGCGTAAAGAGGAGAATCTGTCGTCATGAACCCGATTAACCCTTATTCCGGTTTACCCGGCACGAAGGTGCGGACAAACGCCGATCCGGCGGTCACGGCGAATCAGCCGGCCTCCGGGGTCGGTACCGCGCGGACCGCCAAAGGTCCGGTCGTGGCGCAGGACCATGTCACTCTGTCTCCTGCGGCCCGCAGCCTGCTCGCCGCGCAGACCTCCGCACCCGCAACCGCCGGGCGCGTGCAGGGCATCAAATCAGCCATCGCCAACGGCACTTATCAGGTCTCGCCGCAGCGCATCGGACAGGGGCTCACCCAGGACGCACAGCAGTTCCTGCCCTTGACCACCAACAACAAGGCCTGATGAATGGATAGCCAGACGGACACGGCACTGCAACTCCAAATCGGCGTGCTGGAGGCCTTGCTCCAGTTGCTGCATCAGGAAGGGCGTTGCCTGCAGTCTGGGATCATGACAGAACTGGAACCCATTGCTGCAGAAAAAGAGCGGCTCTACCAGACCATCAGCGCCCTCGAATCCCAGCGCCGCACGCAGTCATCTACTGTCACCCGCATGGGTCTGCAAGCGCAACGCCGAGCACTGCTGGAGAAGATCGTTCAGCACAACCAGCAGAATGGGCAGATCATCGGCGCCCTGGAGCGTTTTAACCAAGGTGCCTGGCAAATTCTCTTTGGGACCAATGATCCACTCTACACCGATGGCGGGACCACTCAGAACACTACCCAGCGGCACCTGATCGGCAGCGCCTGAGATGCTCGTGCTCACCCGGCGCCGCGGTCAGGCCATCTGTATCGGCGACGATATCCGTATCGTCGTCACCCGTATTGAAGACGGTCAGGTGCGATTGGGGATAGAGAGTGCCCACGACGTGATCATCCTCCGTGAAGAATTACTGGAATCCGTTCGACAGGCCAACCAGTCTGCCCAAGCCGTAGCCCCTGCCCAATTCGACCAGTGGTTACAGTCTCATCGCCCGTCTATCCAGGACGCGGCCAGCATTCAGGAAGAGTAAAAATGACCGACTACTCCACCCGCTTTGGCCTTCTACCTATCTCTGATGCGCAGGTATGGCATTGTGTCGCCCCCCTGCCGGGCTTTGCGGAGTTGCAGCGGTTTACGCTCCTTCACGTTCATGAACAAGGCCCCTTCGTCTGGCTGCAATCTCTGGATGAGCCGCTGATCGCCTTTCTGCTGGTTGCGCCGGAACATTTCGGCCTGCACTACCCGCAACGCCCACAATTTGCGGCGCAAGCAACGGATGGAATCAGCATGGTCATGGTCATCCTGCCACAAAAAACCAATGATTCTTTACAGGCCAATGCCTTGGCTCCACTGTATTTCTTACCCAACACCCGCCAATTCGGTCAATGGATTGTCGAGCATGCCGAACCCAGCCTGACAAACATTTCCGAAGCCCAGACGCCTCCGGCAATCCTCGGTGTACCAATCATCCAACTCGGACTCGCCCGCCGGGATAGCACTGCCAGCCCCTTAGCGATTGGCGCTGCGTAAATGCTCGCGGTCGCAGCGCAAGGCATATTGGATAATCTGCTCCTGCAGGGCGCCGGGGGCTTGCACGAAGCTCAAGCCAATGTCTTGTGAGGCGGTACCACGGGGATGACCTACCGGTTCCACATAACGAACCTGCGCCCCCACCCGGTACACCTTGCCCTGAAAGCTGAATTGCACGCTTGCCAGCATCTCGCCGGCAGTCATCGGATAGTCACTGGGCGCATGAATTCTTGCGCGCATGCCACCGGCACCCAGATCCACACAGAGCCCGTCGCAACTGCGCGCACCGTGGCGCTGAAGTGACAGCGCCAATCCACCGGCCTCAGCGGGCACTGCGCGCAAAGCGGCGCGGCGCTGCAGATGGTAAAGCGCATCCGGCCATTGGATGCGCACAGCCCCATAACGCTGCCACAGCAGTCTCTCGATCACCGCGCTCTGAAACCCCAAGGGTAACGTCGACGTGCTCCACAGGAGCAAATCCTCGCCGCACAGCAAGCGGGTATTTTCTGCTTCCGGCATCAGTTCATCGAGGATCAGGGTCGCGGTGTCTGTTTCAGCATGAAGGAGCGTGGCCTGGGCCAAAACGCCGCCACTACGCCCAACCATCACCGCCAGCGCTTCACCGCTCGCGATCAATTCGGCAAGAGCTCGCTCTATCTGTCCTTTCCCCGTTTGCCGATTTTTTTCAGTGAACAGTTGATCCAGGAAGCTCTGGTTTGAAAACATCGTGTCCTCGCGTTTTACAATTTTAGTCGTCAAGTTTTTGACGATCCTGACGAAAGACCGTCAGATTCGGGCGATCGTAACGATCCGTTTTTGCGGATAACGTTTCAAAAGCATGATTCATGCCGTACCGCTGGGGGCTTTTCGCGGCACGGTTTTCACCTTGCCAAGGGAGTCGCTGCAGGATCGGAAAAATCGTCTATTTCCCAGAGCAGTTTAGTGACAAGGAGATCGCCATGGCACGCCGTAAGAAAGAAGAGGAATGGGAAAATCATGAACGTTGGCTGGTGTCTTATGCCGACTTCATTACTCTGCTCTTCGCCTTTTTTGTGGTGATGTATGCCATTTCCTCGGTGAATGAAGGCAAATACAGAGTCCTGTCGAAAACTTTGGTATCCGCCTTCAGTGGACAACCCTGGTCACCGGTCCCCATCCGCTCTGACGCAAGGCCATCCCTCAGCCAGACGCCTGTAGAGCTGCCCGCCCTGCCTAAAATCGCCGACATGGCGCCCGTACCTCATGTGCAAAAAGGCCAGGTTTCTCCCCAGGCAAGGAACAACCCACAAACACCGCCGCATCCCGCCGCCATGCGGCAAATTGAAAAACAGATGGAAACACTGCTTAAGCCTCTGATCGCGCAGGGTAGCGTCGCTATTCACCGGAGCAACCTGGGCGTCGTCATCGATCTTAACGCCAAAATCCTGTTTCACTCGGCACAGACGCGGCTCAGCCCTCATGCCACCACCACTCTGGGGGCTATTGCACAGGTCTTGCGTCAGGTGCCTTACCAGGTCCAGGTAAACGGTTTTACCAACGATCTACCCATTCGCACCGCCCAATTTGCATCCAATTGGGCACTGTCCGCCGCGCGTGCAGTTTCCGTAGTGGAACTCTTCATCCAGCATGGCGTGAATCCGCAGAATCTGGTCGCGGCGGGCTACGGCAAGTATCATCCGGTAGCACCCAACGATACGGCGAAGGGCCTCGTCATGAATCGACGGGTAAGCATCGTGGTAGTCGCCCCGCAGAATCCGAGTAAGGCCGGAACCGATCCGATCATGGCGGGCGCCATTGATCAGCGCGGTTAGATATCAGGAAAGATTCGATCAATGACATCCGACGAGATCAGCAAAACGCAAAAGCAGCAGAGGCGCCTCAATCGCGTCATCATCGTCGCTCTCCTTCTACTGGTCGTGGTCGCCACGGGGGTATACTGGAACCATTCCGAACGACACGACGAAAGCGCTTCCAAAACCCTTCAATCCAGTGGGGTCAGCGTTTTTTTGAGCCTGCCGCAACCCCTCGCGGTAATATCCCCTGTTAACTCCGCCAAATCCACCGCAGCAGTTACCACCCCGACGATCTCAACTCGGTCAGCAACCGCCATCAACACGAGTGCGAATCCAATTGTTTCACCCACAGTCATTGCCAAAGGATCCAGGCGGTCTCCAGTTCGCCAAAAAATTGTCGCGGCCAACCCGCGCCCGACACCCTCCCCAGTGCCCGTATTGACTCGTCCCGCCCTGACGCAGAAGTCTGCTCCACCCATCCATAAAGCACCAACGGCCCCCGCCCCAGCCGTTGACAACACCTGCAGCGACGCTGGGTGGTATGTGCAACTGGGGGCTTTCGGGCGCTCCAGCATGGCAACCGATCTGGCAAAACTGATCAAAAGCACAGGCTTCAGCACGTGCATCGGCACCTTGCCACAGAACCATCTTTACCGCGTGTTGGTGGGCCCCGTGCCCAACCGGATCGCCGCCGATACCGTCACGCGACGCATCGCCAACCTCACCAAACATCAGGGCTATCCCCAATACTGGTCACCCGTCCGCTGATGATCCGGGCGGCGGAGCCCCTTCAGTTTCCAAGCTTTCGTGCCGTATAACTCAACAAGACCGCAACTGACCAGCAGGGCATTCTTGCTGCTGGTATAGAGTTTGCTTAAAACCATCACAGATTAGGGAGACGTCCGTTGTGCGGACGGCGAGCTCTCGGCAACCGATCAGAGAGGCTGCCACTCAAGGAGGAGAAAAGGGGTATATGGGAATAGATCAGGTCGATAAAAGCATTCACATCCTCGTAGTGGACGACTTTTCCACCATGCGCCGGATTGTGCGCAACCTGTTGCGGGAGCTGGGTTTCAGCAATTTTGATGAAGCCGAAGACGGGGTACAGGCGCTGCAAAGACTGCGCAACCGACCCTTCGATTTTGTCGTCTCTGACTGGAACATGCCCAACATGCAGGGTATCGACCTGCTCCGTGCCATTCGTGCAGACGCCCAACTCAAGCACATACCGGTCCTCATGGTCACGGCAGAGGCCAAACGCGAGAACATCCTTGAAGCGGCTCAGGCCGGGGTGAACGGCTATATCGTCAAGCCTTTCACCGCTGACACACTCAAGGAAAAGCTCGATGCCGTTTTCAAACGCCTGCAAGCCGCTCAGGGAGCTCAGTCATGAATAACCATGTGCTGAATCCGGGGCGCCTGCTGAGTGAGGCCGAACTGCTTCTCCGTGAAGGCCTGAAACGTATTGCCAATACGGCAGAAGAGAACCTCTCGGGCGCGCAAAATCCGCTGGAGGAGGCTTTGCGCCTCACTGAAGAGCAGACCATGGTCACCCTGTCGGCCGTTGAGCGTGCCCAGGATGCCGTAAATGACATTCGCAGCGCCCATAACCGCTTTATCGACGAATCGCTCCACCACATCGACAGCGCCCTGCTCACCATTCTGACCAGCCAGCAAGGGCAGGATCTTGCCGGTCAGCGGCTGAAAAAAGCCATCACCCTCCTGCAAGCGGTCGAAGAACGTATCCGTCTGACACTCGCCGAAATCGGGATGCAGGCCAACCCGGACTACGCGCCCCAAGCGGATGACGTTGCGGATTCCGATCCCCGCGTCAATCAAGACGAAGTAGACGCCCTGCTCGCCGAATTGGGGATTTGATCATGGACATGGAGATTTTGCAGGACTACCTTCCCGAAGCCCGCGAGCTCCTCGAAAAAGCCCAGGAAGACACCCTTCGCCTGGAATCTGAACCCGGCAATGACGAAATTTTGGCATCAGTATTTCGGGCCTTTCACACCCTGAAAGGTGGGGCGGGATTCCTGGAAGCAGACCACCTCGTCAGCTGGACACATCATCTGGAAGACCTTCTGGACAAGCTGCGTTCCCATACGCTGACCATCTCCGCCAGCATGATCGACGCCATCCTCAAGGGCCTGGACGTCATCGATGACATGCTGCAGCAGTTGGCCCACGGCGAAAGTCCGGCAGCCGGGCCGGTGGATCTTGGCCAGATCATTCAGCAACTCGCCGCTGGTCAAACCCCTTATCTGCAGGTCCTCACCGCAGAAACGGACGAGTCCGGCACGGACGCAACCACCTGTCCGTCGACAGATGCCACGCTGTTGGCCAGTCAACGGATCACCATCGACGGTCACAACGGTATTTACATTGAGCGTGCCGATATAAGCAGCCACTCCGCGCCCGACAGCAGCGACGAAATCAGTGAGGCCGAATTTGAAGCCACCCTCGACGCCCTCTACGGCAATCAGGCCCCTGGTCTGGTCGACCCACCAGAGCAATTCTGCCTCGCTGGCGACGAGATCAGCCCGGAAGAATTTGAGCGGGTGCTGGATCAACTCCATGGCGGCCAGGCGCCGGGTTATGACGTTCTGGAGCGCACCGCACAGACGCAACCCGCCAGCGCTGCGTTTGACGCGCCCGCACCCCGCATCAGTCTTCCAGCCCAGAACCTCAACGCGCAACCGCTGTCCGCAACGCCAGCACCCATAGCGAACCCCAGTGCGCGCGCGCAGAACATGCCGGAAGCCGCCGACACCACCCTCCGCGTTGACGCGTTGCGTCTCGACGCCGTCATGAATCAGGTCGGCGAGCTGGTCCTCCTCCGCAACCGTTTGGCTTCGGCGGTCAGTAGTCTGGGCGAAGAAAACGAGGATATGGCGCGCATTGCCCGTGAGGTGGACCTCACCGTCAACGACATCCAGAGCACGGTCATGCGCCTGCGAATGCAGCCCTGCAAACGCCTCTTCCAGCAACTGCCCCGCGTGGTACGCGACGCCTCCCGGCAGCTCGGCAAGGAAGTCAAACTCGACATCGTCGGCGAGGAAGTCGAAATCGACAAAACCGTCGTCGATGCCCTCTCTGGCCCTATGACACATTTGATCCGCAACAGCCTCGACCACGGCATTGAGCCCCCCGAGGTACGCCAGGCGGCGGGTAAACCGCGTAGCGCGACGATCCGGGTAGCCGCCATACACCTCGGCGACAAAGTACGCATCGAAGTCTCTGACGACGGCCGTGGCATAGACCGCCAGTTTGTCACCCAGAAGGCCATCGACAAAGGGGTGATTACGACGGATCAGGCGGCCCGGCTCTCGGAACAGGAAGCGCTAGAACTGGTCTTCCGGCCCGGCTTCTCCACCAAGGATCAGGCTACCGACCTCTCCGGTCGTGGGGTCGGTATGGATGTGGTCAAAGAAACCGTGCGCAAACTGCGCGGGCATCTGGATATTCAGACGCGCCTCGGTCTCGGTACCACGATTGCCATGGAATTTCCGCTGACCATGGCGGTATTGCCCGTACTTTACCTGCGCCTGCGTCGGGAAATCTACGCCCTGCCCATCTCCAGTATCGAAAGCCTGCTGGACATTCAGGAAAGCCGTATTCATCGTATGGGTGGTCGCAGCGTTTACCGCGTGGATGGCACTCAGGTCACCCCCATGGTAGACCTCGGCGCCCTGCTCAATGATCGCCCTTTGCGCCTGGGTTCCGAACCCATCGAAGGGGTTCTCACCGAACGTGGCCTTTTCATGGTTTCGGAGGTGCTCGGCAATGAGGACTCGGTGGTCAAACCCATTGATTTTCTCGCCGAGCAAACCTGGTATCAGGGGGCAACCATTTCCGGCAAGGGCAATGTCGTCCTCATCCTTGATCCGGGCGCACTGATCGGTCACGCCTTGGAGTACCCCAGCACCGGCAAGATGCCCCCCACCGACCGGCGAGGTGCCGCCTGATGGATATCCAGCGCATCATGCAGGTCGTCGACGCCTCCTTTGCTGCCCGCCAGAGCATCGAAAAATCCCTGCGCGAGATTGATCGCCGGGCCTTGAATGCGATGGTGCTCGTCAAACGTCATGGCAATGCATTGGCCGGATATGGCGTAGTCGCCCAGGCTTTCCGCGAACGCGCCGCCAGCCTCAAAGAATCCGCATCGCACCTGCAGGAGACCATTGCGCCCCTGATTCAGGCGCACATGCGTATTCTCCAGCATCAGCGCTTCGCGGCATCGTTTAGCGCCATGGTCCAGGCCATGGCGCGGCGTGGTCAGGATTGCGCCCTTCTCAAGAACACCCAGGCGCAGTCGCAAAAATTCATCACCCAGGAAGAAACAGAAGCGCGGGAAATATTGCTTCGTCTCCTCGCCACGGTGGATGCCCTGCAAGAAGGCATTGAGGAACAAGAGTATGTGGTGACCAATGGCCGTATCGAAGCGGCTTTAGCAGAAGGCACGGGTGCCCCCCTTATGCGCGTCTCACGCGATATGGGTGAGGCAGTGCGCACCGTGTCCAACGCCATCCGCACTTATCGCCACCAACTGGAGAGCTTAGAGCATGAAAGCAGCACCCATATTTGAAGCAGGCAACCATCGCTGGTGGATTCTCTACGATCAGGATGAGCATCGCGTCATCGACTCCAATGTCTACGTGATGGAATCGAATGGGCAAAGCCTTATCCTCGATCCTGGTGGATTTGAAATTTTTCCGCAGGTTTTCGCTGCCCTCGTCGAGGTGGTCCCGCCAAGCAGTCTGAAGGCGGCTTTTGTTTCCCATCAGGATCCGGATACTGCTTCCAGCCTGCCGCTTTGGCATGCCTGCAATGAGCAGATTCAGTGGCATATCCCCAAGCTCTGGGACGGCTTCATCCGCCATTATGGCGCTTTGGAGGCGCCCCTGCAGGACATTCCGGACGAAGGCGGAGATATGCTGATCGGCGGCCATCGCCTGGAGTTCATTCCTGCTCATTATCTGCATTCTTCAGGAAACTTCCATGTTTATGATCCGGAGGCCAAGGTGCTGTTTTCCGGCGATGTCGGCGCTGCGCTCTTACCGCCAGGACATGGTGCCTGGGTGGATCGTCGCGATAAAAGCGGCCGCGCCTTCGAAGAGCACATTACCCAAGCCAAATACTTTCATGAGCGCTGGATGCCATCCAATGCGGCCAAAAAAGACTGGATCAACCGTGTGCGCAAGCTGGAAATTGATTACCTTTGTCCACAACATGGCGCCATTTATAGCGGGGATAACGTGCAGCGTTTTCTCGACTGGTTTGATGGCCTGAATGTCGGCACCGCCATTAACGAATAATCATAATATGAGGGAGTCATCAATGAACAGAACAGCATTGGCAGAATATGCCCGCGGGCTGCTGGACCCTCTCTTGAGTCTGGAGATGCTCTGTGAGGCAGATCCCGCCATGGAAAACGCCATATTTTATATGAACCCCGCCGCATTGCGGGCCATGCAGCATCATCACCGGCAACTGAATCCACTTTTGCGCGGTGCCGACGTGCGTCAGGCACTTGGTCACTCTATCCATCAGTTTCATAAAGAACCGGAACGTATTCGTCAGATATTCCGCAATCTGGCTGCAGGCAGCATTTCTGAGCACAGTGCTGAACTGGAATTGGGTGGAATAACCTTTGCCCTTCACTTTACCGTGATCCGAGACGACTCCGACAGCCCGATCGCCTATCACGCCTCCTGGCGGGATTTAACCGACAGTCGCCGTGTGGATGAGATTTCTGTATCCGTCTCCAAAAACGCAACTGTACATGCCAACACGCTGACCCGGACATCCACAGAAGCGCAAAAGGCAATGGAAACGGTGGGCAGGACGTTGCAACACCTGGTCAAGACGATCGAGGAAAATCATCACGCCTCCGAATCACTCATTCAGCAGGTGGCGGCCATCAGCCTGATTGCCCAGACCATCCGCGAAATTGCCTACCAGACCAATCTGCTGGCGCTCAACGCGGCTATCGAGGCGGCGCGTGCCGGTGAGCATGGACGCGGCTTTGCGGTGGTCGCCGATGAGGTACGCAATCTCTCCAAACGGGTGCAGGAAGCCACTGGCGAAGTGCAAACCAACATCTCTGCCATCACGAATACCGCGAAAACGATTGATACCGCTTCCCAGAAAAACCAGACTCAGGCGCAGCAGTCTATCGAAGTAACCGCCAGTCTCAACAGAGAGATCAGTAGTCTCAGTATGATCGCCGCATCTATGACCATGGAGAGCGCGCGCCAGAATCATGAAATATTTGTACGTCGACTTCAGAACGAAATTACGGAGGGTAGTCATCAGGTACGTCTCGAGGACCTCAAAGATCACCATACCTGCAGCTTGGGACACTGGTACGATAGCTTTGGTATGAAAAATTTCGGGGCACTGCCGGAATTCGTCGCACTATCAGAACCACATCGCGAGTTCCACCAGACCGCCAAGGATTTAATTTCCGCCTATAGCCGCGGAGATCAAGCAACCACCGAGAAGCTTCTGGAACGTATTTTGGCGCTGCGTGATGTGATTTTCCAGAATTTAGACGCACTGTCTGCCGCCACCCAGAAAAGTCACCAAGGACCAAACCTATGAGCCAGGTATTACGTGAAGTGGATGAAAGAGCCCAGCTTGCCGGCACCAACAAATTTGAACTCCTGGTCTTTCGCCTCGGCAAAGATCAACAGCTCAACAGCCGTGAGCTTTTCGGCATCAACGTCTTCAAGGTTCGCGAAGCGCTGGTGATGCCAAAAATCACCCCCATGCCCGGTGCGCCCGAGCATGTGATGGGTGTCGCCAACATCCGTGGCCAGATCATCCCCGTGATTGATCTTCCCACCGTGGTCGGTTGCCGCGCCGATGGGCTCAACATCCTGCTGGTTACGGAGTATGAGCGATCCGTTCAGGGCTTTGCCGTAGAAGAAGTCGAAGAAATCGTCCGTTTGGAATGGAGCCGGGTACTCTCCGCTGAAGGCGCTGCCGTCGGCGGTCTGATCACGAGTCTAGCGCGTCTCGACGAGGATGAAGAAACCGCCCGCTTGGCGCTCGTCCTCGATGTCGAGCACATCCTGCGCCAGGTGCTCCCCTCCCGCTTCAAGACTGGCGACGAACTGGTCCAGCAGCATATAGTCAACATTCCCCAAGGCGCCGTCATTCTCTATGCGGATGACTCCGGCGTCGCTCGCAACCAGATCGAAAAGACGCTGCGCAGCCTTGGTCTTCCTTTCATCGGTACCAAGACGGGTAACGAGGCCTGGGACCGCCTGCAACAACTAGCGCATGATGCCAAGGCAGCAGGCATCCCTTTGCGCGATAAAGTAGCCATGGTACTCACCGACCTTGAAATGCCGGAGATGGATGGTTTCACCCTCACCCGCCGAATCAAAGAGCATGAGGCCCTGCGTGAAATCCCGGTGGTCATCCACTCCTCGTTGTCCGGCACGGCCAACGAATCCCACGCCCACAGCGTCGGGGCCGATGGCTACGTCGCCAAATTCCTGCCAGACGATCTGGCCCGCGCCGTCGCCAAGGCCATTCAGCCCAATTAAGAGGACAACCTCATGCCTGCTGATACCAACTCTTTGATTTCTCTGCTTTCTGCCTGCCTGGATGGTGATGCGGATGCCGCGCGTCTGATCGCCGATGATGAAGAACTGCAAACTACCGTCGCTCCCATCTGCAATTGGCAGAAAGACCGCCTGCGGCAGGGTTGTCTTGTCCTCGACCACCAGGTCACGGCGCTGGAACACGCTGCCGAGAGTCATCTGCTTGGCATCGACTTCCATCAAAATCTTGAAGTGGCTCAGGTGGAGAGCCAGTCTCTCCAAGCCCAGGCGCACGCCGTCGTTGTGGCAGTCCGCAGCACCGCCGAGAGTATTGCCGAAAACCAGGACCTCTCCGAAAACACGCTGCGCGAGGTACAGATGGGCAATGAACGGCTATCTGAATTGATTGGCGAAATGGATCTCGTCGAGCAGACGGTTACCGCCATGGGCAAAACAGTACAGGCGTTTTTACAGCAGACCCGCAACATCACCAGCCTCGCCAGCAAAGTGCAGGAGATTGCCAAACAGACTAATCTGTTGGCCTTGAATGCCGCCATTGAGGCGGCACGCGCGGGTGAGCACGGTCGCGGCTTCGCAGTCGTCGCCGATGAAGTCAAAAAGCTCGCCCAAAACTCCGCGGCAGCAGCTGCGGACATCCGCAGCTCGGCGGTCACCATCAACGAGGGCGCTGGTCAGGTCGAATCGGGAGTGGCAGCCAGCATCATCCACCTCCGCCGCGGTGGCGACACACTGGAAACCGTTGCCGAAGTGCTCGGTATGGCCAATCAATCCGCCCAAAAATCACGGGGCAACCTGAGGGACATCCTTAACGGCAGTACTCAGGGAGTCGCAGCCGCTGACGCCATGGGCAGTCACATGAACGCCTTACAACAGTCTATGGATCGTTTCGCTGCACAATTCGGTGAAATTCAGCGTTGTCTGGATAGCGTTCGCGGGCAACTCGCTGAGGCCAGCGAAGCAGCCGTGCAGGGAGAAGCGGCACTGGCTACCCGCCTGACCATCGCCAAGGCGGATCACGTCCAATGGGTCTCCCACATTTTAGAGAGGATCAGTACCAACAATACCGCCCTCTCTCCGACCGAGCTTTCCGATCACCACCAGTGTCGCCTCGGCAAATGGATGGACAGCATGGCACAAAGTGAATTGGCGCAGTTGCCGGAATTTGTGGCCGTACAGCAAGTGCATCCCCAGATCCATAAACTTGGCATCGCCATCATTGCCGCCCTGCAAAAGGGCGATGAAGATGCCGTTCGCAAGGGCGCCGGACAGCTCAAAAGCCTCAGTACGATGGTACAACAGCAACTCGACAAACTGCGTGGCCGCATCATGAGCCGCTGATCCCGGTGGCCGGAAGAAGACTCACCTTATGGCGCGCAAAGCCCAAAAAAATGACCAAATAAAACCCTGGGCAATTACCTGGGTTTTGGCCATTCTCGCGATGCGCGGCGACTTTCTCGTCAGCCCTGAATTATCAGGTAGCGGCAGCCCCTTCTGGATCCCTATCGGCCTGGAGACTCTGCGTTTTACGGTGCTCTGGTTTACCGCCCACGTCATCGTTCACATCATTTTCGGCGCATGGGATATGTTTGCCGAAGGTCGTGAACTTTAGTCGCAGGCGTCTGTTTAAAGAATCTCCGTGCGTAAAATGGTGTCATCCCGATCCGGCCCGGTGGAGATAATCGCCAAAGGTCGTCCGGCGCGCTCGGCGATGGCCTCCAGGTAGCGACGAGCCGCATCGGGAAGATCGTCCCAGCGACGTACGCCTGCCGTGGACTCAGTCCATCCCGGGAAGCTTTCGTAGACTGGTTCACAGGCGGCAAGCGCCTCGGCGCCGCCCGGCAAATCCTCCTGAACCACTCCATTTACCCGGTAGCCGACGGCAACGCGAATCTCCGCGAGGCCATCCAGTACATCCAGCTTAGTGATGCACAGGCCCGTCACCCCATTGACCCGGCAGGCGGCACGCAGGGCCACCGCATCAAACCAGCCGCAGCGCCTCGCCCGGCCGGTGGTTGCGCCCACCTCCGCGCCACGCTCAGCGAGGAAGGCTCCCGTCTCATCGAAGAGCTCGGTAGGAAACGGCCCAGCCCCAACACGTGTGGTGTAGGCCTTGGTAATACCCAGCACATAGCCCAGATCCGCCGGCCCTACTCCGCTTCCGGCGGAAGCGCCTCCCGCCACCGTATTAGAGGAGGTCACAAAAGGGTACGTACCATGATCCACATCCAGCAGGGTACCCTGGGCACCCTCGAAGAGAATCCGTGCGCCCTCCGCCTGCAAGCGCGCCAGCCGCACCGAAACATCTACCACCATCGGTGCCAGACGCTCCGCAAGCCCCAGATACTGCTCCAGGATGGCATGAAAGTCTTCCGGTTCCTGCTTGAAGTAATGTTGGAGCACAAAGTTATGGTAATCCAGGGCCTCGCCAAGCTTGGCGGCAAAACGCTCGCGATGAAACAAGTCGGCGACACGCAAAGCACGCCGCGCCACCTTATCCTCATAAGCGGGTCCAATGCCCCGGCCGGTAGTGCCGATTTTTGCCGCACCCATCGCCCGCTCCCGCGCCAGATCGAGACTCTTGTGGTAGGGGAGAATCAGCGGGCAGGCGTCGGAAATGAACAGGCGCTCATGGGCATCGGACACCACCGGCTGCAACTCATCCAGTTCGGAAAACAGGGCCAGCGGATCCAGCACCACACCATTACCGATAAAGCAGGATACCCCAGCATGAAGAATACCCGAGGGAATCAGGTGCAGAACGGTTTTCCTCGCGCCAATCACCAAGGTATGGCCAGCATTGTGTCCGCCCTGGAAGCGTACCACCGCCTGGCAGCGTTCTGTCAGCCAGTCGACAATTTTACCTTTACCCTCATCGCCCCACTGGGTACCAATGATCACAACGTTTGTATTCATAGCCACGAACGACTCCGCAAATGGGTCACTGGAAAATAAAAGTTCACGAATCAAGCTGCCGCATCTTCCAGCCCGTCTGTTCTTTGATCAGGACAGCATCAAACCCTTGTGCCTGCAATGTCTGCCGGCTAGGTACCTCCTGACACAGCAAGTCCTGCAAAACCGCATAACCAGCCCGGCGATGTTCCTGCATCGACTGCCACAAAAGATCATCGGTACCAGCCGGAGCCCAAATCTGCCGCGCGCTCTCGGCCTCCGGGAATTCACGCAACAGCGGCTTGAGGTCGAGACTGAAGCCCGTCGCCGCCCGCCGTCGGCCAAAAGCGGCACCAATATCATCATAGCGACCACCACTGGCCAGCGCCTCACCACGCTGCGGGCCGAACAGCGAAAACAACAAGCCGGTATGATAACGATGCCCGTGAATCTCCGAGAGGTCACATTGAATCGCGAGATCAGGATAACGCAGGCGCAATGCCCCCCAGACGAAGCGCAGGTCATCCAGGGCTGTGCAAACCGCCGGGTGATGCCCGAGACGCTGGCGAGCCTGCTCCAACACGTCGAATTCACCCTGTAAGCGCGACAGGGCATCAAAATCTGCGCTCAGTTCCGTGCCGCAATGGTGCTCCCGCAACCATGCCCGCACATCCGGCCAAGCCTTGCGCTCGACATGCTGCAACAGGTCCGCACGTAGCGCACCTTCCAGACCCGCCGCGTCCGCCAGGGCCTGGGAAATACCCACATGACCGATATCCAGCAACAGGTTCGGTACCGCACAGTGAATGAGGCTCTCTACCATCAGGGAAAGGACCTCCAAATCGCCCTCCGGCCCGTCCACTCCGAAGAGCTCGCCACCCATCTGAAAAGGGGCACGGCTCCCGCCGAGCAGATCGGGCCGGGCGCGCAGCACGGTGCCGGCATAAGCCAGCCGTCGAACCTCCTTCAGATC
>DAIAVG010000003.1 GCA_027445725.1 Acidithiobacillus sp. | reverse complement strand
ACCAAGTGACCCACCTCACCTTCAGTGCCACTACGACTGACGAGGATGCCAGCCGCCATGGAAATGACCAAAGAAGGAATTTGTGCGACCAATCCATCTCCAATCGAAAGCAGGGTGTATGTTTTCGCAGCGGCAGCGAGTGATAAATTGTGCTGGAATACGCCAATGATCAGGCCACCAACAAGATTGATGATAATAATGAGTATGGCGGCGATGGCATCGCCGCGCACGAACTTGGAAGCACCGTCCATAGAACCGTAAAAATCCGATTCGGCGCTGACCTCATCACGACGGCGGCGTGCTTCGATTTGCGTGATCATGCCCGCGTTTAGGTCTGCATCTATAGCCATTTGCTTGCCAGGCATGGCATCTAGGGAAAACCGAGCGCCGACCTCAGCGATGCGGGAAGATCCTTTGGTAACGACGACAAAGTTGATAATGATCAGGATGGCGAAGACGACAATGCCCACGACATAATCTCCACCTACGACAAAGCGACCAAAACTTTCAATCACGATCCCCGCGGACTGAGTACCGTGAAACCCATGCAGCAAAATAACCCGTGCCGCGGCGACGTTAAGCGCCAAGCGAAGAAGTGTGGCAAGCAACAACACGGTCGGAAACGCTGAAAAATCGAGTGGTTTTTTGACGTGCAACGCAGCAAACAGGATAAGCAGAGAAAACGTGATATTAAAGGTGAACAACACGTCGAGCAGAATGGGTGGTAGGGGAACCACGATCATTGTGAGGATCATGATAAGTACCAGTGGCCCGAGCAGCGACTGATAATTCGCCCACAGTTCAACAGGAGCTGGGATGGCGCCGGACGAGGCTTTGATGGTTTGTGGATCAGCCATGTTGGGTTGCCTCCTCAAATTCTTTGCCGATCTTGGCGGAAAGTTCAAGCGATCCCCAGTCGCGCGGTGCTGCCCCACAACCTGCTTTGGCGCGATTCAATTGTTCCACGTAGGCGAGGACAACGGCTACGGCTTCATACAGGCCTTCTGGTATGGATGCACCAATCTCACCGAATCGATACAGACCACGGGCCAGCGGTGGGGCGGTAAGGATGGGGACTTGATGAGCGCGTGCCCGTTCCTTGATGCGTTCGGCTATCATGTCCGCACCCTTAGCCACCACCTGAGGCACGGCCATGGATTCCTGAAATTGCAGCGCAACGGCGTAATGGTCGGGGTTCACGATCACCACCGTAGCCGTTTCGACGGCCTTCATCATACGCATTCTTGCCATTTTGCGGCGCAGTGCCCGTATACGCGATTTAACAATGGGGTTGCCCTCGGATTCCTTATACTCGTCCTTGATCTCTTCCTTGGACATTTTCATCTTGGTGGCAAACATTCGGCGCTGAAGGATGCCGTCCACCCCTCCTGGGATGAGCAGCAGCAAGGCAAAAATCATAAAATCTCCCCCCAGTGCCTTCAAACCATGAGGGATTGCGGCATGGGACGGCTCTGTCAGCAGCGCGAACCATTCTTCCCTCTGATCCCAGAGCATCAGACTCATAGCCGTACCTAACACCATGGTTTTCATGATATCGCCCAGCAGGAGCGTGGCGCCCTGTTTAGAGAATGGTTTCATGATCCCCTGCATCCAGGACAATCGACCAATGTCGAAGAATTTTTGCGGAGAAAAGGTCCATCCGCCGATGACAATTGTTCCGCCGACCGCCATCAACAAGGCTACCGTGCCAGCGATCAGAAAAACGCTGATGACTGTTCGCAAGTCGTTAAAGACATTACGAAAGAGGTCCTGAGGATTCAGCAGTGCGTGTGTCCCAACCGGTGGTGACAGGGAGATCACCAGATTATTGTAGAGATCGGCACCCGTCACTGGGGCAATTTTCAATAAAAGCCCGGCAACCCCGATAACCACGGAGGCCGAAGTAAAATCCTGGGAACGGGCAACATCCCCTTTTTCGCGGGCATCATCCAATCGTTTTTGCGACGCCTGCTCAGTGCGGTCTTCTTTTTCTGCCATCGTTCAGACCATCCGCACAGTAAGAGAGAAGATGTGTTCCACGAGTCGCGGTAGCCAAGGAATGAGTCCATAAAGTCCAGCCATACCCACAAGAATCAAGATCGGGAAACCGATGGCGAAAAGATTGATCTGTGGCGCGACGCGGGCAATCACCGCCATCCCAAGATTGGCGACAAGTACCATCATGATGACCGGTAGGGCGATGAGAATGCCGTCGGTAAATATCATCTGCCCATAGTTGGCTAGCTGCAACCAGCTCCAGTTTGGCCAAAAAAAACCTATTGGAAACACCTGAAAGCTCATGGCCACGACATGAAGCATTCCGAGGACGGCGCCATCGGCAATAAGGAGGAGCAAGACGCCAAAAGAGAATAGCTCGCTAAGGGTGTTGCTTTGTTCTCCATATTGCTGGGATACCGTAGTAGCAAACCCAAGTCCCATGCTCAAAGCGATCCATCCAGCGGCTAGCTCGATGACTCCCAGCATGGCTCGGAAAAGGAGACCAAGACTAACGCCAATCACCATTTGCACCGTCAGGACGATCACGGCAACAGCCATGCCCGGCCATGTAATGGCGGTTGGCAGTGTGGGGATAATGGCCCAGGTGACTGCAACGCCAAAACCAAGTCTCCAGAAGGTCGGCAACCAGCTAGAAGAAAAGAACGGAGCCACCGATATAAAAGCCAAAATACGGGTGAGCGGCCATACGGCGGTTTCCACCCATCCGTCGACTTGTGCCTGTGTAAACGTAATCAGTGTTGCAGCCATAGCGGCACCGCTTGAGCAAGTTGTTCAAACCATTGCGTAAATGCGGATACAAAGATCCACCAGCCAAAAATAAAAATAATTCCCGTGACGATTATTTTTGGAACAAAAGAGAGCGACACATCATTCCAATGCAGCCAGGCTTGTAGAATGGTGACCAACAACCCGACAACGACCGTGGCTAAACCAACCGGGAGAAAGGCGATCATTGCGTACCAAAGATCCTGGCGGAGTAGTTTGGTGATCATGTCAGTAGTCACTGTTAGGTAACTCTCGGTCGCGTACAGAGATTGTCGTTGAGACGCTGTTCTTGCTGCCGTTGAGTGGTTGCTTCCCCTTGCCGCTGTTGTGTGGAGAGATGCATGATCTGTCGCTGCAAACGTTGGGCAGCGACAGCCGTAGTGGCGGTGACCGCCTGCGTTTCCTGAAGGTGCAGGATGGTGGAATGCTGAAGATCCAGGGCCGTGCGCATGGCTTTATGGAAGTGCTGGGCACCGAGAAGCAGGTGAGTTGGGCATCCTGAATCCTGATCAAGCCATTCTCGGGTGCGCACTTCCAGCTTGGCTGCATGTTGTAAGAACAGGACTTCATGTGCCGTGGCTTGTTGCAGTCGGCGCTGTTGCTCAGCGGCCTGTTGTGCCGTGATTTGCACTTTTCTCGTGGCCACGGCCTGCAAGAGTTTTAGTGTTTCCGGTCGCATCAGTTCGCGCTTCCGATAGCCATTTGCAGGTCGCGGAGGCTGTCTGTGAACCCGCTAGATTCCGTCGGCGATTGCTGCAAGAACTGACGCAATGCTGGAAATTGCAATACAGCCTGATCTAGCAATGGGTCGGACCCTGCGGCATAGGCGCCGATGGCAATCAGATCCGAGCGCTCTCTATAACGGCCCCACAAATCTAAAAATTGCTGAGCTGCTTGTCGGTGTTCCGGCGTCGTTACCAACGCCATTACCCGACTCGCGGACAACGCCGGTTCAATGGCCGGGAAAACCCCGTTGGCAGCGAGATCCCGAGTGAGAACGATATGTCCATCAAGGATGGCTCGAGCGGTATCCGCTACCGGGTCCTGCAGATCATCTCCTTCCACCAGCACCGAATAGAAAGCAGTGATCGCCCCGACTTCTCCCGTTCCGGCACGTTCGGTCAATAAGGATAAGGAAGAGAATGCCGAAGGCGGGTAGCCTTTGGTGGCGGGTAATTCCCCCGCCGCCAACCCTACTTCGCGGGCGGCCATGGCATAGCGTGTGAGGGAGTCCATGATCAGCACAACCTTCTGGCCCTGATCGCGAAAATGTTCGGCAATGGCGGTGGCATACTCGGCACCACGCATGCGCAGCACCGGTGGCGCATCTGCTGTAGCCACGACGACCACCGCATGCCGTAGACCATCCCCGAGAATATCTTCCACAAATTCCCGGACCTCGCGACCGCGTTCACCGATCAGCGCGATGACAGCGACATCGGCCGCGGCATGTCGTGCCATCATTCCGAGGAGGACGCTTTTACCCACACCACTGCCGGCGAACAGGCCGACCCGTTGCCCTTCTCCTATCGTCAGCAGGCCATTGATAGCACGAACTCCGACATCTAGAGGCTCCCGGATGCGTTGGCGACGCATGGGGTGTGGCGCCGGGCTTTTCAGCGGGCGACGCTCTGGAGCAAGCAGGGGACGTCCGTCCAGCGGTCGGCCCATGGCGTCGACGACACGCCCAAGCAGGGCCGAGCCGACCGGTACCGAAGTGTTTTGCTCCATCAGGGTAACCAGCGCACCGGGGAAAATACCGCGTAGACCGCCAAAGGGCATGATGGTGGCGCGGTCTCCGGAAAATCCGATGACCTCACCCAAACGCCATCCCTCCGGCGTTTCCAGCCGGGTATATTGGCCAATCATGGCGGATACGCCTACGGCTTCGAGGGCCGTGCCATTGACGCGTAGCACATGACCAGAAATGGGCGGTGGCCCCCAGTCGCCAAGGGTGGAGGTGAGATCTCGCAAATGTATTTCGGCTTGGGCTAGCATCCGCATCAGTCGGCCCCCGTGAGCTTGGAAAGGGCTTCCCCCCAACGAGTTTCGATCCGGGCATCCCATTCCGGCATGGTGAATCTTTCGGCACCAGTCGTCTGTCCGGATGTTTCCGGCGATCGGGCCTGCACGCGCACCCCACCCCGTTCCATGAGTGGATCAGGAGTAATTGTCCAAGCCCCAGGGGCTGAGTCCTGCAGGCTTTCAATATCGTCTGGATGCAAGACCAAGTGGGGCGTCAGAGTGGGCAATGGTAGTGTCTTGAGCAAATTCTGCAATTGTTGCTGGAGTGCGCCCGCCGTGGTTTCTCGCGTTTCCTTGCGAATTACAAAACGAGCCACATCCAATGCGATAGAAAGTGTCATCCTCTCTACGAATTCTCTCGTTTCTTCTTCCCAGTTGGCCAACTCTGCGGCGAGGGTTCGGAGAAAAACTACCTCCGTCGCCGCAGCAGCTAAACCTTCAGTATTTCCGGCGATCCGGCCCTCCTGTTTTCCAGCGATCCAGCCTTCATCTTTCCCAGCGGTGAAGCCTTCGCCATACCCTACTGTCCAGCCATCCCTTTGTGCGGTGGCGAACACTTGCGCTTGGATCTCTTCCGCCGTTGGCACAGATAATGCACTCTCCTCTAGCCGGGGCTCCTGACCTGAAGCGTCCAGACTGGAAAAAAGAAAGGGGGTAATGTGTGTTGCATTCATAAAGGGCATATATGCAATAAATATACCGCCATACTTGTTTTCTTTAGCATATATATTATTCAAGCACATGCGGGGAATCTGGCCGAATGGGAACGCGCGACTTCGGTAGTGCAGGCGGCGCGCTTGGTCTTGATTCGGGAAAATCCTATGCCCGATGCTCAGGTAACTGCGCTGGCACCAGCGACGCATGGTTGGCTGACCGCCTGCCGAAGTCCGCTGCAGGCACGAATGACGGACCGTAGCGCCTGGACGGCAACTGTGGCGGTGTCTTGTGCTATGCCGCGTTGGACCATTTATGTGCCATTCACTTTCACACTATGGCGACCTGTTGTCCTGGCCGCGGACTTTTTGCGCGCAGGTGTCGTAATAAAACATCAGGACTTGACCGTTCGGCGCGAGTTGATCTCGGCGGAGACGGGCCCGGTCTGTTTTTCTGAGGCGGCCGTAGTTGGGAAAGTTTTAAATGCCAATGTAAATATTGGAGCGAAGATTGACCCACAAAACCTAGTGGCGCCAGAAATCATTCATCAGGGGCAGCAGGTAACTCTGGAAGCCCGCTTTGGGAATGTGCGCATACGCGCCGAGGGCATTGCCCTGAATGATGGGCGTGTCGGTTCCGCGCTTTTGGTACGCAACACAGAAAGTGGCAAAGTGGTCACTGGAATCGTTCAACCGGATGGAAAAATATTGCTTACACCCGGTAAATCATAAGGGGATGGCTTGATGAAGAAAAAATATGTTGCCCACCTGGCTGGGGTAATGGAAAATCTGAGAGCCATGAACGTGCTACTTGATGCCGAGAGGTTGGCTGTCTCGAATGGCGATTATGACCGACTGGTGCAGGTTGCGGATGAAAAAACGCGACTTATGGAGTCTTTTCAGATCGATGGCGCAATAGCGTCGGAGGTTAGAGAGTTGTTGCAGGAAGTCTTACAGAAATCGACAGATAATGGTATGATGGTTGAAAGTGCGTTGCGTTTTTGGCGAAAGGCACACCAACAGTTGATGCACCAGTATATAGGCGGTGAGGTTGATTCTTCGCCGTTCGCGGCGGGAGGACGGCAATGAACAATCCATTGGGTGGTGTAAGCAGTGCCAGCG
Source organism: Acidithiobacillus sp. (assembly GCA_027445725.1). The sequence goes on along the minus strand of DAIAVG010000003.1, from coordinate 17,590 downwards.
GTGGTTCTTTGGGTTCCCTAGAGACCAAAAACGCGGTATCACGTACGCCGATATCGTTGCCGGCGACATCAAAAAAAGCCGTCCAACCAGTGATGGGTGAGGCTGTTCCACAACCGGTTTCTTCTGATCTTGCGCATCTTGCGCGTCTTGAAGGTCTGCGTGGACAGGTCCAATCTGGAAACTACGCGGTAGATGCAAAGGCCACTGCAACGCGTTGGTTGGCAATCTCAGCGGCAATGGTGGCTCATAAAGTGAAGTGATGTCTGCGGCGGCTAGACTGATTCGGCATCAAGACCCTGCGCCAACAAAAAAGCGCGACATTTGGTGATTCCTTGAGTAACCCACTTTAGAGCAGTATTCTTGCTCTTGAATCCCATCACGTGCGCAACATCTTCCAAGGTGAGTTCTTCCAAGACGTATAGGGAAAGAGCGGTACGCTCTTTCTCCGATAAGGCAGCGATAGCCTCCGTTAAAAATGTTTTAGCCTCATCGCGTTCTGCGCGGTGATGTGGCTGCGCAGTGTCGTCCATGAGTTCCGAATGCGCAGGAAGCACATCCTCCAAATATAGGGGGGCGGCGCGTCCGATTTCACTCCAATGCTGATGGAGTTCATGGACCGACCATCCCATAGCTTCGGCCAACTCCTGGTCATTAGGATAGCGCTGTAGGCGTTGAATGCAGTGGGCCGCTCCGATCTCCAGCGTTTTATTTTTTTTTCGCAGTCGACGTGGTGCCCAATCTTCTTCCCGCAGCAGGTCTAACATGGCGCCGCGAATGCGCACAGCCAGCAGTTTGACAAATTCTTGCGGCGCCGCGAATCGTTGATGGTGACCTGCGCATGCCCATGCGGCCAGCATACCTGCCTGCACGAGGTCATCGTATGCGTTACGCGAGGGCAGACCGTCCTGAATCCGTTGAGCCAGACGTAGGATCAGCGGATAATATTCACGCAGGTAGGCATTGGTGTCCTGCTCGCAGAGTGTTATCGGTGCTGAACCCAATGCGGGATCTCCATATAGAGCCGTGCCATGTAATGGGTATAGAGGGATACGAGCCAAGGACCGCCTATGAACAGGACCAGCACAATAAGGAATGCCTTGGGCACGAATCCGACGCTCATATCCGAGAGTTGCGTGGCCACCTGAACAAAGCCAATGACTATTCCTGCCACCAGTGCGGCACCAAGCAGTGGTAACGCCATCAAAACTCCGGTGTGGGCTGCTTGCGTAACAGCGCTCAACATCCATCCATCATGGATCATTTTGAATCGCCTTTATGGATACTCGGGCGTCATGAAAAACTTCTGACGAGGGTGCCCGTTACTAATAGCCAGCCACCGGACAATACAAAAAGCATCAATTTTAAGGGGATGGAAATGGTCTGCGGAGAGACCATCATCATACCCATGGCCATGAGTACTGCCGCGACCAGCAAATCAATAACCAGAAACGGCAGATATACTAAAAAACCGATCTCGAATCCCGATTCCAATTGCGAAACGGCAAATGCGGGTATCAATACGCGCATGGGAATGGCCGCTGCTGTAGGCAATGCCTTTTTGATGCCATCCATGCGCAGGAACTCTGCAGTGGCATCCTTGGTGGTGTTTTTCAGCATAAACGTACGTAATGGTGTAGCACCTATACTTATCGCCTGAGTAACGGTAATGGTTCCTGCTTCTAGGGGTTCCAAGGCGCGCTGGTTGATTTGTGACCAAGTGGGTTGCATGACGAAGAACGTCAGGAAAAGCGCCAAGCCAATCAATACAATATTAGGCGGCATCGTGGACAATCCCAAACCCTGCCGAAGCAGGGAGAGGACGATGATAATACGGGTAAACCCAGTCATCATCAGTACAATGGCCGGCACAAACATCAGCATCGTCATCAGAATAACAGTCTGCACTGGCAACGAGTACGTTACCAAAGCACTCGCCTTGCCGGTGGCGGCTGCAAGCAATGGAACTCCTCCGGCCATGGTTTATGGCTCCCGGGGATTTTTGATTTGTTCGCTTCGGTTGACGATCGATGTCAGGCGCACTCCAAACCGTTCCTGATTGACCAATACGGCCTCGCCGTAGGCAAAAAGTTCGCCATTAATATAAATCGTCAAGGGTTCCCCAGATGCACGATCAAGCTCCACTACAGACCCTTGAGACAGTTGCAAAATGCTTTTCACCGGGATCCGCGCACGCCCCAATTCCACGGAAATGCGCATGGGAACATTGAGAAGCATGTCTAAGGAGGGCTTGCCGCCAGGAGGAGTCGGTATTTCCCTATTCTCGATCTCATCGATGGTTGCAGAAAAATCTTCCATGGGGAGTGCGTTCACAGAGTTTTCAGCCATATTGTTATTCCTTCTTTATCTGAACCGCTTTCAAGATGTCTTCCTCATCAGGAGACCGATATTGGGTGATGCACAAAGCATATTTTCTATTAGACACTCCATATCGCCCATCCCCAATGGGAATATCCTCGACAAAAAGCGTCGCGACGTCAGGTTTGTCAAAAGGGATAATATCCCCCGTCTGAAGCTTGGAGGCTTCACCAAAAGTAATATTTCTTGCCGCGAGCAGAACGGTGGCCTCAACGCAGGTGTCCTGAATATCTTTGTGCAAAGCCGTTTTCCAGGTAGCATCCATTTCCGTCTGATCTGCGGCAACGCCCGAGATCAATTGTTCACGAAAAGGCTCGACGGAATGGTATGGAAAGCACACAAAGAACTTGCCACGCCAGCGTTCCATCTCGATTTCAAAGCTACTGGCTACTATGATTTCTGGGCTTGCGGCGATGCCTACAAACTGCGCCTTGACATCGGATCGCGTGACTTTCATCTGCAGCTTGACGATCGGATCCCAAGCGGAGGTGAAATCGGCAATGGCATGGTCTACGATCTGGTTGAAAACGCGTTGTTCAATAACGCTGAAATCACGTCCTTCTAATTTGGGTTCAAGTTTACCATTGCCGCCAAAGAACGCCTCAATAACGGCGTAGCATAGGTAGGGATCCAGGATAAACAGCATCGAACCACGCAGTGGGGTCATGTTGACCATTACAAAGTAGGAGGGCAACGCAATTTTCCCGATGAAATCCCCGTACTTAGTCATCTGCGCTGAAGTGGGTATGATGTCGGCGTTGACGCGCATATAATTAAATAGACTGCCGCGAAAGGCGCGCGCAAAGCGATCATTCAGCACCTCCATGGTCGGCATGCGACTACGCGCGACACGATCCTGGTTGAGGATGTCGATAGATACCGCATCGTTTCTACCCGCTTTCTGATCTCCCCGCTTAGATTCGAAACCGGGGACGGATTCCGGTGTTGACCGTGGTGTAGGGACGGAGAGGGTGTTTATGGGTGGAGTGACTCCCAGCCCCATCAAGGCATCAACATCATCCTGAGAAACCGCCGTATCATCGGCTGTTTCCGTAGTATCCGCACTTGCCGCCATCAAGGCATCAATATCATCCTGGTTGACGGTGGCAGATATCGTTTCAGGTGGTGAAGGGTCGGCGCCCTGCAAAGGGTTCTTTTCATCTGTAGACATGCGTTATATCCAGGACTCAAAGCCCTTAACTGTGGATGTTACGGAATCGATGACCAATGATTCCGGGGTTTTTGGCACCCTTGGTAATGGGCGAGAAGGTGATTCCCCAGTGCGCCCATGATTGGGCGCGTGACCCTGTGCGCCAGACCCGAAAGTTCCAAAAGCGTTAGTGCCCACTTCCACGGATGCATTGGACCCAAGTCTAGACAGACTCTGGCTGATATCCGGTAAGGCTTGCTGGAGCAGCGCTTGCGTTTGGGGATTGGACGCCTGTAGCCACACAGAAATCACGCCATTTGCACCATTCGATGCTTGCATAGAAATGGGGCCGAGGTGATGTGGATGCACTTGTATTTGTAGCATGCTGCCCTGTTGCGTTTGCCGAATACGCCCGGCGATGACGTGTTGCCAGCCCGGCTGAGTCAGGTCGATTGGCGCTAACTGGTTCCACGATTCCTGAATGGCAGATGAGTTGGTGGTGGCTACGGACGGGTTGGCAACTCCTACGAGAGGGGCGCTTCCAGTAGCCAATAGGTTCACCCCACCTGCTGTCAAGGTTGCTGGACTGTTGAACCCGTTTGCCACCGTGGTTTGAGAGGGTTGAATAGCAGCATTAGGTACTACCACCTGTGGCATAAGTGCGGCAACCTTGTTCGTGATTCCGACAGGCGTTTTGTTCTTGTTTTCGACATCAAGACTTATCTGCATGTTTGTTTTGCGATTATTCTTTTTAGTATATGATGATATTACGACACCTTTGGGTGCGTGTCGTGCCTTCTGGTGCAATGGAACGCTTTCTCTCAGGCCCGCATCCGCCATGTGGATTGCTGCTTGATGTGAATTGATAACATGGTCATACCGGACATTTTTCGGAAGCAAAGGCCCCATGGATCGCGCCACCGGGGTGACCATCAACGACTGCTGCGCAGATTGCTGAAGCGGCGTCCTGTACCCTTGCGGGTGTAGTTTGGCCACGGCTCCATGGAGCACGGCAGAATATCGGCCTGATTCTGAAAGGGCAGTAATGTTGGTTGAAAGTGTGCTTCCTGATGTTGTTTTTGCTATATCACTTTGTGCGTGCGAAAACGTTTGCAATCGTCCCTGAGTGGACCTCGCTGGTGCCATACCCCCCGGGTCTACCACCTGGTTATTCACCGGCATGATGTTCGGTGCCTGTGTCGGAGCGAGCGGTGCATTTGTATTGGATGGTGGTATTGATTGCGCCCCAGTCCCGCTAGTAGTTGTACCAGCGGCGCTTTCTGGGTCTTTTCGGGATGCTGCTGGATGTTGTTGCAAGGCTTTGTGAGCTTGCGTTTTTGCTATTTGCAATTGTGCTGAGAAACTCGTTGGGGCGGCTTGATTTGACACTTTAGTGTTGGCCAAACGCGATCCTTCTGTCGATGACGCTGGTAAGTCTGTATGAATGATATTACGCATCAGCCGATCACCGTATCTTCACCGCCACGATTGAGGACGATCTGGCCGGATTGATCGAGCTTCTGAGCGACCGACAGTACGGTGCGTTGAGCGCTTTCCACCTCGGATAGGCGGATAGGGCCTTGCGAAGCCATCTCTTCACGAAGCATCTCGACGGCGCGCTCAGACATGTTGGCAAATATTTGAGTCTTAAGGATGTCCGAGGCGTTTTTCATTGCTGTGACCAGTACATTTCGATCCACGTCGCGAAGGATCAACTGTAAAGAGCGGCCATCCAGTTCCTTCAGATCCTCGAAGGTAAACATGTTATCTTCAATTTTCTGGGCGAGCACGGCATCTAGTCCGCGCACATAGTCCAGAGAGGACTTCATGCGACTGGGCTCAAGGCGATTCAGCACCTCTGCCGCCGCCTTCGGACCACCACTATCTCCTTGAACAATGGTATTGGTAATTTGTCCAGACAATTGCTGATCCAGAACTTCATTGAGTTCTCGAATCGCGTTGGGGGCCACCGGGACCATCGTCGCGAGCCGAAAAACGATATCCGGAATAATTCGGTCGGGCAGGTTGTGAAGAACGTCACCCGCCTTATCCGCTTCAAGATGGGCCAAAATCGAGGCCACGATCTGAGGGTGTTCAAAGCGAATCATTTCAGCTATCGTTTTGGCATCGGCCCACTTGATGATTTCCAGGCCAGCATACTCACCACCCGTAACAATTCGATCCAAAACTTCTGTGGCCTTGTCTTTTCCGAGGGCCTTGGCCAGCACCTCGCGGAGATAGGAGTCACCTTGGCCGCCAACGGAGGTTTGATGCCGCAACCGATCCACAAAATCCTGCATAACGGTTTCCAGCACCTCCCGACTAATTTTGCGGGGTCTGGACATGGCGGCGGCAAGCCGTTGTACCTCTCGTGGCGCAAGCTTTTGCATGAGCACCGCGGCCTCATCCGGGCCAATGCTCAGCAAAAATGTCGCCGCATAGTCGATCCCTTTGCTTAAATGGCTACGTCCTGGCGGTATGTCGGCCATCAACCTTCTCCTTCGCCCAAGTCACCAATCCACTCGCGCACCACTTGCAGCGCCCTGGTACTATCATTGCGGATTAAGGTTTTTATGGTTTCCATGTTTTCTGCCAGTCGTCCTTCTCCAACGCCCGAAAAGTCCAGGACCGCGCCATCATCATTCAGCACCTGTGGCGTAGTGCCAGCCCCATGTCGCTGGTCCTCAGATACAGGGCCTTGCGCTGCTGCGGCATGAGATACAGTTTCCGGTCCCCGGCGTTTGGATAGCCCTTGCATCAGTTCCCGGATGGGTTTTCTCAGCAAGAGAAGGGCCACCAACGCAAAGAGGAACCATTCTATGGCATGCCAGATTCTCCATGGAGAGAGTTGTCGCCACCAGGCACGGTGGGTTGTCGGCGTCGCACGGAACGGCATGGCCTCCACATCGACCGTGCCATTTTGCGCCGATGCATGGATGGAATTGTCCACCATTTTCTGCATGGATTGCAGGTCCCGGGCAGTGAATGTTTGCATACTGGAGATGCTGTTTACCGTTTTTTTCGTAGTGATCGCGCCTTTTATAGAGAGCGTGGATGCCGTTGGCGCAACCACCGATGTGGCCGTCGCGGTGGACGGTAGAACGGTTCCATTGACCAGTACGGAGACCGACAGGTCTCGTAATCGCCATGGTGCATCCTTCTTAAAAGCAACCGTTTTATCGAGGACATAACGAAAATGCTGGTCGTTTTTTTGCGAAGCGGGGATCATCGCCTTGATTTCGCTCAAGGTTAGCGCTGTAGGAGCGCTGCTGATCGGGGCAGTCAGCGGTGCCAGCGGCGCCCCTGGTGGTTGATTGGACAGGGCACCGGGAATACCAAACGAACCGCCATCCAGATCCCCTTTCCTGTGTGCCGACAACAGGGCTGCCGTCACCACATGCCCCACTCCGTAAGTCACCGCGCTGCGCTGTCCCTTAGCAAGATCCAGGCGAGCATCGACGACGACCCGGACATTCCGAGCACCGCCAACGAGGGGAGCCAGAAGAGCCAATATCTGCTTCCGGTAGTGCGCCTCGACGCTGTTCTGCAAATGCAGTATCCGGGAAGCGCTGGCTCCATGCGTCTTCGCGGTCAGCGCGTGACCGTTTTGATCAACCACCGTTACATCCGCGCTGGATAGGCCGGGGATGCTGGATGCTACCAGATGCGTAATACCAAAGACTTGTTGGCTGCTCAGCGTTACGCCTGGCATCAGTTGTAGCGTGACACCAGCCTTAGCCTTCGGCATCGTCTCAAGGAACGGCGTGTGCTCGGGAAGCGCAAGGTTTACCGATGCCTTTTCAACCCCGTGGATGGACTCGATATCGCGCCCCAAGCTGGCTTCCAGGGCGCGCAGATAGGTCGTGTGTTCTACAAAGCTGGACGTGCCCAGTTTCTCATTTTGCAAGTGTTTCCATAAGGCGCTGGATGCCTGTGTCGGCAGCCCTTGCTCAGCCAGAGTCAGGCGTACCTGGGCAGCATCCGCCGCAGGCACTTCAACGGTAGAGCCACCCTGCTTTAGCCTGAACGGGGTACCTTCTTTTTGGAGAAGCGCAATCACGGCGCCGCCTGTTTGCGGGCTGAGACCAGAATACACCACGGCGTAATCGGTATGATTCACCCAGGCCCAGATACCAAAAAGGGCGGCAAGACCCATGGCTCCGGTGCCTGCTATCACCAGGCGTTTTGATTGGCTGGCTTCTGCCCAGGTGCGCTGTAGGCGATCGCTGATCTCTTGTAGCCTGGATGCCATACGACTTATACCGGCATGCTGATCAAGGTTATGTATCCGCGCGTCAATTCATTTCGGATACCAATAAGCTCCTGAAAAGCAATGCTGCTCTTTTGCATGGAAAGCATGGTTTGTGACAGGGACGGGGCCCCGGGAACCTGGGCCGCAAATGCCTTTTCGTTGGCGCCGGCGGCGGCTTGTGCCTGCGAGACGATGGATAACCCGTGTGTAATCAGTGCTGCGAACCCGCTATGATCCGAGCCTGCACCGCCACCAGCCGCTGAGATGGTAGGCAAAGACGGAAGCGTCTCCGTTTTGAGTTGGAGCAGGCTCTGCGCCAAGGAGGCGCCAACCGCCTGGATGGATGGGGTCACGTATATATTCTCCAAAGGATACAAACCGTTCCTTGGGAATGCAATAATTGTTCCAAAAATAACTTATTATTTTTCAGATCGTTGCGTGCCGTGGTTAAACGCGCCGCCCGTTAACGTTTCGCATGGAAAATGCTGTGCAGGTGCGCAAGCATGTGGATCGCCTCATCCAGGTCTTCCGTTTTCCCAAAGGCGTTACCATGCGCAATTTTGTTGAGAATGAATTCATACGCAATGCGAAGGCGGGGCGCCAAACCCGGAGTTGACGCGTCATGAGCCTCTTCCTGAATCGGCAAGGCCGCCGTCCAGAACTCAACGATGGCGAATGCATCAAAAAGCATCCGTCCCTGCTGCGCATGCTCGCGCTGCTCAATGGCACGTTTCGCGCCGGATAGCAAAGCAACACAGCGTTTGTAACCACGGTCCCACAGATCAATCGGGGTAGCGGTCTCATCGCGCACCACCTGATAAGGATTAGCCGCCACTGCTGCCCCCGAATAGATTGCTGAAGATTGCATTGAGCTCATTGCTGGTTTGGCCGGCAGAAGATGACGCATTCTCATAAGCCGAGAACTGTGCGATCATGGCTTGGATTTGTGCCTGAGTTGTTTTCTCATAGCTGGTGATCTGCTTATTCATCGCAGTAATCTGGTTTTGGTCGCTGTTTTCGGCTTGCTGTAGTGTACCATTGGTACCCAACGCGGAATTCAGAAGGCTCCCAAGACGTTGCGCGACGCCCTGGTTGAAGAAAAGCGTCGCAGTTGGGGTTACACCGGGCGCAATATTCAGGGACAGTCCTTGCGCCGGACCATTCTCCACGGTCATGCTACCGTTGGTTCCAGAAGCGCTATATCCATTCACCGTGCCTGAGGTTAGTGCGCTGCTGTTGGTGGTGACGTTTACCGTGTAAACGCCAGCGACAGTGCCGGCGGCAGAGCCTGCATATTGCACGTTGGGGTTGCTGGACCCCCCCATGGCACCAAAAAGACCCAGCACTTGGTTATAATTGGTGCTTAAGGCGGATGTCAGTGCGGCACTGTCAATGGTGATGGTGCCACTGGAAGTCAGAGTGATCCCGGCATTCCCAAAGCCGATGGCATCGGCACCCCCCGAGACACCACCTGCCGTGGTAGTGGAAATTAAGGATAACATCTGATTTTCGATGCTGCTGATGATGGGATTCCCCATCAATGGTCCACCGCTGCCAGATTGCCCGCTGGCGGCCCCTGGCGTATAAGCAGTGGCCTTTTGGATGGCTGTGGATGCCGCGTTAAAGGCATTAACGAAGTTGGCGATGGCGGTCTTTGCCGCCGTACTGGATGGAGACACGTCTATCGTCGTGCTGCCGGTAGCGCTCACCGCAAAGGAAACTCCCGGGATCGTCCCTGAAAAGCTGTTTGTGGCCGAGGTGACAGCAATGCCATTGACCGTGGCGGACGCATTTTGTGCTGACTGACTTTCCGTCATCGTTGTGGTTCCGGAGGTGTAGGTAAACCCGGACAGTGCCGAACCGGTCGTGCTGATGGTAAAGCTGTTTGCGGCTCCCGTCTGATTGCCAGCCACTACCAACCGATAACCCGTTCCGTCATACACGAGGCTCGCGGATACGCCGGCGCCGGCGCCGTTGATCGCATTTTCAATACCGGCCAATGTGTTATTGGTGCTGGAGATCTGCACATTAACAGTAGTCCCACTTCCGACCGTTATGCCGATGGTGCCTGTGCCCACGGTGGTGTTTTGACTGGAAAAATCCTGACTATAGAGCGATTGGGCCGCCGCAAGACCGGAGACCGTAACCTGATAAGTTCCTGATTGCGCAGTGTTATTTGCAGAAGCCGAAAGAATGCTGCTGTTTCCGACGGTGGCTTGGGTCTGCGCTAAGGCAGAGAGATTATCCAATCCCTGTGTTGCACTTTGCAGCGAAGCCAGGATCGAGGAAATATTGCCCAGCGCGCTGATCTGTGTTTGCAGGGGAATTTCCTGGCCCTGTAAAATCTTCACGGGAGCGTTATATTGGTTTTCCGCCGCGGTGATCAGAGAGGTGATCTGACTGGAGCTGAGTATACCGGATAGGGACATGCGAGCACCTGTTTAGCATCGGTGGTTTACCCACTACCAAGTGCGCTCTGATTCAGACGCACTTGGTAGTGGACACGGGGAGCGCCGAAGCGCTCCACATGGTGGTTTACGGAATCAACTTCAGATACGCCTGTTGCGTCTGGGTGGAGACCGAGAGTGCTCCGACACCCGCCTGCTGGAGGATTTGTGCCTGCGTCAGGTTTGTGCTGACCTGCGGGATGTTGGCGTCCTGGATAACCGATCGCGCTGCCTGATCATTGGTAGCCGTGGTCTGCAGGTTGCTCAACGCGCTCTGTACCCGCTGCTGCACCGCACCCAGCTGTGTTCCCTGCTGATTCAACTGCTGCAGGGCGTAGCTGATAATAGTGATGGCATTGCTGGCACCCTGCTGGGTACCAACGTTCACCTGGGTCAGATTGATCAGCGCGCTGCCGCTGGTGACGCCGACATTAGAGCCACCGGAAACCGTGAAAGCGTTGGCGGACTGGAAGGACACCAACCCCTGAACCGTGGCGCCAGAGGTGCTGGTCGAAATAGTGGTGCTGCTCGTACCGAGCGAGACCGCGCCACTGAAATTGGCGATGCTCACGTTATTGCCGTTCACATCAGTTAAGACCAGTTGGTTACTGGTATTCACGGAGGCGGCGATGCCTGTGGTGGAAGTGTTGTTATTCACCGATTGCACGAGGCTGGAAAGTCCTGCCGCTGTATCGCTGGTTACGCTCGCCGAAATGTTCACCGCGTTAGTCTGGCTGCCGCTGGTGCCATTACCGAGAGAAAAGCTGATATCGCCGGTAGACGTAACGTTGAACGCAACACTGGTATAGGCCTGTGCGTTGACCCCGGTCAGATTGGAGACATTATTAACACTGGCGGCAACAGAAGCTGCCGATTCGCCAGAAGAACTGACGCTCACCGATCCGCTACCGACACTGCCCAAGATGCTCATGCTGCCAGACGTGAAAGCGCCAGATGAGGAAATCACGTAAGAATTTCCGCCGGCAGTCCCATTTGCGGTATAAGTGCCAGAAGCCGCCGCCGTCTGATACACACCCAAGTTGGTCGCCGCGGTGCTGCCGACGCTGGCATCGATCACCTGACCCTGATTGGCGCCAACCTGAAACTGGACGCCGGCAAAGCTGCCATTCAGCAGGCTGATGCCATTGAATTGCGTCTGCTGCGCGATGGTGGACACCTGTGCCACCAACTGACCGACAGTGGATTGCAGGGATGCCAGATCCGCGCTGGTGTTGGAACCGTTGGCGGCCTGGACCGCGATAGTACGGACGTTCTGCAGGATGTTCGTCTGTTGGCCAAGGGCTCCGGTGGCGGTCTGCAGCAGCGAGACGGCCTGGTTGGCATTGGAAATGCCCTGGTTGGAACCGTTAATCTGGGTGGTAAAACCCTGGGCAATGGTGTAGCCCGCCGGGTTGTTAGCGGGGCTGTTGATGGAAAGCCCGGTGGACAACTGATTTTCCAGGCCGGTGATGGTCTGATTGGTGGTGCCCAACGAATTCAGCGCGGATAGCGCGGAAACGTTGGTATTGATAGAACCGAAAGCAGTAGACATGATTTTTCCCTCATTGTGGTGAAAGGATCTCGGCGCACCCCATGGTGCCGCCTTATCTCCCCTTACGTCACGCTTGTGGAATTTGTCCTGGCGCGCGAGACGGTCCATGCCTCGACCCATACATCCAGATGGTCTTCCAGCATCCAGTGTGCCTCCACATGCGCCTTAAGGGCCTGTCCCGACTGTGCGAGCGCGGGACGGTCAGCCACCGCGTCCTGGATAGCGTTGAGCCAACTCTGGTAACGGTTTTTTACCCGCAGTACCGGGAACCCGCCTTGATACGGGAAAATATCGGTGCAGACCACTGGAATACCCAATATCCCCATCTCCAGCAAGCGCAAATGACTTTTGCCTTCATTGAAAGGATGCATTTCGAGTGGGGCCACCGCCAGATCCAACCCCAGAGAGGCGACTTTTTGCGGGTATTGATCCAGTGGGACAGGCGGCACAAAAGTCACATAAGGACGCATTGCGTCAGGGCACATGCCCATAAACACCCAGTCAATGGATTGGTGCGTAGCCTTCACTACATCGGCAATCAATTCCAGATCACCCTGATGACTGACGCCACCGACCCATCCGACACGTGGCTTGCATCCTGCAAAGGGCTTCTCGCCGCCCCCAGCAGGGCTGCTGACCATGTTACCCCATCGCGCACGCTCCAGGTAGTTCGGTACCACATGGATATCATCGATCCAACCGCGATAGGCTTGCGCCAAAGGCTCGGTCGTTACCACCAATCTATCCATGGTCTTGAGCGCCGCGCGAAGTCGTGCGGAGAGATCCTTGTGCATCTGAGGACGATGCGCATTCTTCATGGGCAAATGAATAACCAAGTCATCCACTTCGAAGACCCGGAGCGTGTCCGGACTGTAACGTCGCCAGTTTTCGATGGTCGCCGACTGATGATCTTCCATTTGCAACTGGAAGATAACACTATCCGGCGCCAGTTGTGCCATTTCCGGTGGGGTCAGCAACTGCATGGATTCGATGGACTGGAGATGGCCAGAACGTGCCAGGGCCCGAGCCGGGGCAATAATCCGATACTCGCCGGTGCCTTCCCTATTGACCGGGTGAGCCAATACACGCGGACGCGGGCGCCAATCGTCCTGCCAGGACAAGGCTGGTACCGTCTCATGCTGGAACCCGCGACCATGCCGGGTGAAGTTGGCATTGTAGGCGGTATCCCGCCGCATTTTATTCCACCACTTGCGGAACATGCGATCGTTGCCTTCGGACAGGACATTCTGGGCCTTCTTCACGGCTTCCGGACTACCTTCGGTCTCGGCACGCTGGCTAGCAGATCCGTGGTGCATCAGAATGGCATCCGGAGTCCAGACCGTACGGTAACCATTGGCACCCAATTTGAGACAAAGATCCACGTCATTAAACTGAATAGGAAACTGCGAATCGAACCCGCCGACCTCCAAAAAAAGCGATTTGCGTACCGCCATGCAGGCCGCCGTAACGGCTTCATAATTCTGGGTGAGGATCAGGCGGCCATAATATCCACGCTCTGTGGCGTCAGCCCCTAAAGAAGGATGATCGGCGGCCCCGCCAGACAAACCAATGATCACGCCTGCATGTTGTATTTTTTCATTGGGAAAGAGCAGCTTCGCGCCAACTGCGCCGATGGCTGGACGTAGAGCGTGCCGCATCATATTGCGCAGCCATTCCGGATGTAGACAGGCGGTATCGTTGTTCAGAAAAAGGAGAACCTCACCGCGTGCCATTTTTTCTACAGCAGCGTTGTGCATGGCTGTATAGTCGAAAGGGCCTGGGTACCGGAATACGCGCAGGCGGCCCTCCATTTGCTCTTCGTTGGATTCCAGGGCGTCCAGATAGTTACAGGCATCCGGTGCGGTAGACCCGTTATCTATGATAACAATCTCGTAATTCGGCCATTCTGTTTGTGCGAGGACAGACTCCACGCATTGACTCAGGTAACCAAATTGATCCTTGGTGGGAATCAGTATCGTGACCAATGGCTCGCGTTCTAGTTCGTACACCACCCGATAGGTAGCCGGCACAGGACCATATTCCACCGTGGCCCGCTCGCCGGTACGCTGTAAATGGGCAAGAAGAGCTGCCCGCCCGGAGTCCACGATGGTATTTACGGAGAACTCCCCACTCCCGGAGCGATGACCGCGATGATAGAGTATCCGCGCCACATGGCCGATCAGTGGTTCAGCGTTTTCAGACAAAACCTCCGCAGCCCGCAGGATGGCGTCATACTCCTCGGCGCCGGGGAAAGAAGACGTCAATCCGCCGATGGCTTTGAGAAAGTCCTTGCGAATGGCGAACAATCCACCGATATAAGGGAGACTACGCAGCGTGTCGAGATGGAAATCCGGCTTGCAATGCGGATGACTATGCCGACCGTGGTCGTCTACCAGATCTTCATCGCTATATACTGCACGCCATTGCGGATGCGCGGCTATGGATACCCCCAGACGGGCCAAGGCATCTTCTGCCAGAAAGTCACCAGAGTCTACAAAAACAACCCATGCATCTTCCGGATTGGGAAGCGCAACAATGGCATCGTTTATGGGGAAGCCCTGAACTACTGACCAAGCAGTTGGCAATTCAGGCCAAAGAATGGGAATTTCCGTGGATGCTTGCAGGACGATTACCGCGTTCGGAGTGACAATTTGTTTGACCAGGCTTTGCACTGCGCGCTCGGCAGACTGCACATTACGTACCGACTGACGGAGGACGACCTGGAAAATTGGCGCGGTTGGAGATTGCCGAGCTTCTAGCAGCCATTCCCGCTCCTGTGCTTGTAATGCTTGGTTTTGTCGCCAGATTTCCTCTGGCGTTGGAGTCGATTGCAACTGCATTTGAACGCAGTTGCGGTCCTCGTCAGCGGACGGCAGCGTATCCGACGCCATTTCGTCCGCCGTGGCGCTTAAACGAGCTGTGAAGAGATGTTGCAAAGCGGTCCATTCATCAAAGGCTTGTGGCGTGACGCCATGCAAGGCGCCGCCCTGAATATTGATCAGTACGGTATGATCTGGGCGACCTTGATGACTGAGTCGCACATCGGGCACCAGCCCCGTATAAAGCACCTCGTACCCGCAAGCCTGGAGCATATCTGCTGCGGTTTTCTTGGTGAAGAACCGCAGGTGGGTTATGTCGAGCAAACCGCTATCGGCATACGGCCAGTCGCCCGCGCACACCTGCCGCATCACGCCTAGGTTGCGTACGTTGGGCAAGGAAACGATAACCTGAGCATCATGGGTCAACATGGGGCGAATCCAGCGCAAAAATTTCCAAGGATTCTCCAGATGCTCCAGTATGTCAGCAAGTATAAGCGTGTCTATCGAGGCAGTTTTGATGCCAGCCGAAGACAAATCACTAAGGGTGGGGTCTTTGGCGCTGGTTACCACCGCATCCAGTAGCTGTCGGGCTCTGTTGAGGGAGTCTGGATCAATATCCATCCCGATTACTCGCGCATCCGGCCACTTTTCCTTGATGAGCTTGCCCGTAGCACCGCCTCCGCAGCCGACATCCAAGACGAGTCCTGGGCTACGAAAAAATGCATGAACTAGTTCAGGGCGTGGATGGTTGTGATATTCCTCGAAATGATCGGACATGTGTTAAAAAATCCCCAGAGCAATAAATCCATTAACGCTAAAATGCAATATTTATGCCAATTCTTGCTCGGCGTGCTTCCCGCTCCTGCGTTGACTCCCTAATACCCTAGAAAAACATGCAATCTCGCGCATGCGTTGGTTTTACCGGCCGGTTTTTCTTCTAATGATCGGATCCTATCTAATGCACGGGTACGCTCATATATCAAAATACGTTCTACCCAGAACAGGAATTCTTCACGGTCATCGAATATCAGCAGATCATAGATTTCTGGGGGTGTAAGAATTTTTGTGTAAATGGTCATTTGGCAGGAAACTGCCGTCCTGTGAGAAAGGAGTTGTAAATGACTATTAGTAATGAACTGCTGGACAGCCTATTGGCTGACTACAAGACCCCGGAAGATTTAATAGGTGAGGGCGGGCTGCTCAAGCAGCTGACCAAGCGGTTGGTGGAACGGGCACTACAGACCGAGATGGTCGAGCACCTGGGATATGCTAAACATGAGTCCGTGGCCCATCCCACAGGGAACACCCGCAATGGTACGAGCAAGAAGACCCTCAAGGGCGAATTGGGTGCACTACAGATTGAGGTGCCCCGCGATCGCAACGGTAGCTTCGGCGCGGCCAGAAGCGATTTCCCTCAAGACACTCTGAAACCAGACAGACCTACCCCGAGGGGGGAATAGCGCCGATTGCCGGGAGGCGGCGATGGAGGACGCGCACCGCATGGATGAAGGACAGATCCTGGGCTGCCTGACCGGTTTGCGCAGCCGCTTCTGTCATCAGGTGGCGGATAGCGGCATGGACCAGTAAGAGGGCATAGAATTCCTGCTCTACCAATTCAGGTCGCTTGCTGCGCAGCACGACTCGGCGGTCCGCCAGGTGGGTCTTGAGTTCATCGAAACTGGATTCGATGGTCCATCGCTGGTGATAAAGGGCGGCCAACTCCAGGGCGGGCGCTGCTGCGGGGTCCAGCCAACTGGTGATGAGCCGGTAAGAAGATTCTGCATCGGGGATGCCCTTCAAGGTATATTCGATCACCCGCACGCGAATCCCATGACGCTGTTTTTTCCGGTCCGCAGAGCGGGGATAAATCGTGCTGAGATAAGACCCGTCGGGCAGCACTTCTTCTCGGGGCAGTTGCACCACGCTGCTCAGGCGAAAAAGCAGTCTGGCGCCGGTGGCGAGAGAATGCTTCCAGAATGCGTAGCTATAAAAACCCCGATCGGCGGTCACCAGCATAGTGGAATCGGCATGCGCCATGACAGAGAGCGCCAACTCTCGCTCCCCTTGTTCATAAGGGCCTGGTTCTGCGTAGCACAAGGTGTGGGTGCCACATTCGGCCATGGCGACAAATCGGAGCTTGGGAAAAGCAGATGCGCCTCGGGATGCCGGTGGGTAGCCGTAGCATTCCGCATTGGCGGCTTCATCCGGCATATCCAGGGTGGAGCCGTCGATTGCCATGATCCGCAGACCGCGATAAAACACGCCCGGCATTCCCTGCGGGCCATGCGGCTGGACCTGCTCTCGATACAACGCCTTCAGTGGGCCTGAACCGACACGCCCTCGTGCCTGGGAGATCGCCCCTTTACTGACCGTATTCTGCATCAAGCCCTCATCTCCGAGCAAAGGCCGCAGCCCCTCGATCACCAAGCGGAGGACCTCCTCGTAGGCGACATTGGCATAGAGCACCATCGCCAGCACGAAGTAGATCAGTACGTCATGTGGCAACCCACGTCGGCGTCGACTTTCCAGGCCTTGTTGCGCCAACGTTTCCCGGACTTTCCCAATGGGACAGCGCATCGCCAGATAGCCCACCGTCAGATAGTCGGCCAGACGTGCGTCTGCGGATAATTGTGCCTTGGTACGTGCCATCGCCATGTCTCCCCAGAAGCAGAATATGGCAACCATTCTGACAGAAAGTTATCTATCTAAACAGTATTGTGCTTAAGGAAGAATTGGTCAGCGAGCAATTATCTTGTACTGCCGACTGATGCCAGATAAACGTAGAGCGCTGCCCTAACATTCCACCAATCAATCATCTGATGAGTCCGGTGAGCGTGCAATATCTCACGCCTTCCGTTACCGTGATGCTAATGAGAAACACATGAATTTAGGTATTAGCTTGGTGAATTTCTGATCCAAGCTTGATGGATTGTCTTTTTATATCATCAAATTTTGTTGCAAGATCTGTGATGATCTCATTATTAGATGTGATCG
>DAIAVG010000002.1:9779-35125 GCA_027445725.1 Acidithiobacillus sp. | reverse complement strand
GTGGCTGCTCCGAAGATAACGACACGGCGGGGCAAGGGCGTTACGGGGGGGTGCCCGGCGTTCAGGGCGGCGAGGAACTGCTCATGCACCTGCGCCCGGCCCAGGGCCTGGTCCTGCCCGCGGCTGTGCAGGTCCTGCCGTAACGCCTGCCAGAGCCGGGGTTGCCAGCGCTGGTCGGCGGGCAGAGTCACCCGCTCGCCATCGCCCCGCCGCAGCAGGGACTGGTCCGTGGTCCAGTCCGCCAGCCAGTCGCCACGATAGACCTGATACTGGTCGAACAGATCGGCGATCTGCGCGGCCATTTGCCAGCGCCGCTCCAATGCGCCGTCCGGCCGCTGTGACTGGCCGATAAAATGCCGCAAGGGGGCGAAATCGGCATGGGCCAGCAGTTCCGGCAAGAGCCGCATCAGTCGCCAGGTGAGCGGTGCCTTGTCCAGCGGCGAGCGGGCCGAGACGATGCCGGTGCCCAGCACCCGTGCATAGCTTTCCCAGAGAAAACGCCCCGGCAGGGCGACGCGCACCGCGGCACAGATGCCCTCATGGGCTGCCAGGGTCCATTGCAGCCACTCGGCGATGCCGTTGCTCTGGACGAGAAAGATTTCCTCTTCCAGCGGCCGAAGCGGGTGCTCGCGCAGCCATTCCAGAACGGCATCGCTGAGCCACTCCAGACGGTCGCCATGGAGGACGATAAAGCCCGGTTCGATTTCCGGATGACTCATGCAGGGGTGGGTACAGCGCCAGGAACGGCGGCTGCCTTCAGACTGTGCAGGTCCAAGTCTCTCTCCAGCAGACCAGTCTCCCGCCACTGGGCGAAGAGCGTGGTGCCCGGCATGGGGGATTCACGCACTGTGGCGAAAAGGCGGAGGCCAAGGCCATCTGGCACGATCATCTGCACGACATCCTCCGCGTCACGATAAAGGGGACTGGTTTCCGGCACATATCTGGTGCCGTCGTGAAGGACGGGTCGAGGATCAAACCTTGCACCACCGGGTGATGCTATTGTAGCAGAGCATGCACCGGGTTCAGAACGGCGTATGATGCACGATCTTTTTGGTGAGCGGCAGCAGAATTTGCAGACTACTCCCGCATTGGGCCTATATATAGTTGTCTCTGTGAGCTGGTTAAACCCTATATTCAGGAGATGGTCATGAAAAAAGTATTGGGTGTTTATGATGCGCCACGTCCCCACTGGGTGGGGGACGGTTTTCCGGTGCGCTCCATGTTTTCGTATCACAGTCACGGCAAGGCGCTCAGCCCCTTCCTGCTGCTGGACTACGCCGGTCCCATGACCTTTACGCCGACACAACAGCCACGGGGGGTGGGGCAGCATCCGCATCGTGGCTTTGAGACGGTTACGATTGTGTATAAGGGAGAGGTGGCGCATCGTGACTCCACCGGGCAAGGCGGGGTTATTGGTCCCGGCGATGTGCAATGGATGACCGCCGGATCGGGGATTCTGCATGAAGAGTTCCACTCCCCGGCCTTCACGGCCGCGGGTGGCGAGCTGGAGATGGTGCAGCTTTGGGTCAATCTTCCAGCCAAGGAGAAGATGACCGCGCCCGGTTATCAGGCCATTGTCGATCGGAATATCCCGGAGATCGCGCTGCCCGGCGCCGCCGGAACACTGCGGGTTATCGCCGGTGTGTATGCCGGACAGCGTGGTCCGGCCAGCACTTTCTCGCCGATGCATATATGGGACCTGCGCCTGAAGGCGGGCAGTGTGAGTACGTTATCCGTGCCCGATGGCTGGAGCACTGCGCTGATCGTGCTCCGGGGAGCCGTGCAGGTGAACGGGGATAGTGTAGCCCATGAGACGCAAATGCTGGTGCTGGACGCGGCAGGCCAGGAGTTTTCCATTGAAGCTAACAGCGATGCCAGCGTCCTGCTCTTGAGCGGTGAGCCGATTGACGAACCCATCGTTGGCTACGGCCCCTTCGTGATGAATAGCGAAGGTGAAATCAAGCAGGCCATCGCGGATTTCAACAGCGGGCGCTTCGGAGAAATGACTCCGTAGCTAGCGTCTATGATGTTGCAGGGTCAGTAAGGGCGTTCACGCGGCGATTTGTCTTCGGATTTTTAGCTGATGCAGTACTCGGTTGGCATGGCAGACATGGCAGGGGCTGGGTATTCCCGAGAATCATTATGTGGTAGATGCGTTTAACGCTGAGAAATAAATAATCCGTGAATCGACAGAAAGGAGATTAATAAATGGAAAAAGCGGAAGTCGCACTCAATAAACGCGAACGCCGCGCCGTATTTTCGCTGGCAGGCATTTTCGGGTTACGTTTGTTGGGCCTTTTTTTGGTACTGCCGGTGTTTTCGGTTTACGCACACGGGTTAAAAGGGGCATTTGAACATCCGGTGCTCATTGGTATCGCTATGGGTGCTTATGGTTTGACCCAGGCGATTTTTCAGATTCCCTTTGGCAATCTTTCGGATAAGTGGGGACGCAAGCCGACTATTGCGGCGGGTTTGGTCATTTTCGCCATTGGCAGTGTAATTGCGGCACAAGCAACGAGCATTGAATGGTTGCTCATTGGACGTATTGTGCAGGGCGCTGGTGCTGTCGCCGCCGCAATTATTGCGCTGACAGCCGATCTGGTCCGCGAAGAGCGCTGGACCAAAGCGATGGCGGTGATTGGGATTACCATCGGCATCAGCTTCAGTATTTCGCTGGTACTATCGGCGCCGTTGGCGCACTGGATTGGTGTCAGTGGTATTTTCTGGCTGATGGCGGTTCTCTCCTTGCTGGCTATTGCGGTGCTCTATCTGGTGATTCCGGAGGCGCCTGCCCAGTTCCATCGCGATGCGGAAATGAACCCGGCGATTCTCAGTACCGTACTGCGTGATCCGAGCCTGCTGCGCCTCGATTTTGGTATTTTCTCTTTGCACACGGGGTTGACGGCCATATTTGTTGTGTTGCCCCTGGTGCTGATTGATCCCGCGCATCCGTTGCTGATCCTCAGCGATCAGTGGATGCTGTATCTGCCCGTGATGTTGTTGTCTTTCATCGCCATGCTGCCGATGATCATCGTTGGCGAAGCCAAACGTAAGCTGAAAGAAGTATTTGTTCTGGCGATTGCTATCCTATTGGCCTCAGTTATATTGATGGCCCTTTCTGCACATAACTTGTGGTTGATTGCGATCGCGCTGTTTCTGTTTTTCGTCGGCTTTAATGTGCTGGAGGCGAGCTTGCCGTCGTTGGTGGCCAAATTCTGTCATCCGGGTGCCAAGGGCACGGCAACCGGGGTCTATACCACATCGGAGTTTTTCGGTGCTTTTTGTGGTGGTCTGTTAGGCGGCCTGCTCTATATACCGGGACAGCGTAATTACAGTGACATTTTCTGGGCGGTAGCTCTTATTTATGGGATTTGGCTGGTGGTAGCGCTCACGATGCAGCGTCCCCGTTATCTGGCAACGCGTATTTTCCCACTTTCACCGGGCGCTCCTGCACAGCAAAACCTGGAAGAGCGCCTGCTGCAGTTGCCAGGAGTTGCTGAGGTGGCGGTTTTCCCTGATGAGGCTGCCGTTTACTGCAAGGTGGATAGTAAGGTCTATGACGAAAAGGCTATTTTGAACGTGTTAGCGGCAGGTTGGACCGGCCCAGCACGGGCAAGTCGGGAGGCGCGTCGCACCAGCGCAACGGCTAGTTGAGATCATGCGGTCCAATGGGGGTTATAAGGCTACCTTCTAGGCGATAGGCATGGCCGAATCCCACTACCAGACGCCCGCTTACAGGATGGAGGCGAAACATGCGGAAATCCGGGAGTTCGGCCAGCCTGTCCACTATGGGGCCAAACTGGCTATTGAATCGGTCCATCAGTTCCTGGCATGTATGTGTGTCACGGAATATTTCAGTGACATTGCAGGTATAACTCACCCGTTTGCGTGCAAAAATTTGTAAAGCGTCTTTTTCGTCTTCTATCAACATGATTCCTGTTGGTTTATGACCTGCCAAGTGGGGTGTATGAGGCGCCATGGCACTCACCAGAACATGGAACTGGCCTACATCGTCATGAATGAATGGCGCAGGCGAAGCTTGTGGAATTCCATTCGCATCCATGGTGGCCAACAGCAATGAGCGGCAGTTGGCCAGCAAATTGGCGACTTCGGTTGCGGGGTCTATCATGTTTGTCCTCCGAAGCGGGTAGCGAAACCATCGTGTGCGATCATTCCCATGAACCGTGGCACGGAGCCATTACCGTAAAATAGCATTCTTCACGCATAGCTTTTCACCCTTTTTTAGTATTGTATGTATAATCTGTTCACCATGGAAGTGGTGAGCTAAGCATGGGTATACCAGACAGGGGCCAAGGTGAGACAAAAAGTGAAAGTTCACTCGGGAAGCCACTTTTTACTCAGTATCTGAGTGTCCATAACATGCCTCCTTCTGCCTTACAAATCCCCCCAATCCGGCTCCGCCAGGCGGAAGCTATCCTCCTGATGCTGATAACGGCGTTCCCAGGGCCGCGGCGTTAACTCTTCCCTAGTTTGCTTGACCGCGAGTACTTGGTGCAGGGCCGACCAGTTACGCCAGAAGGCATAGGCGCAGCCCGCCATATAGATGGCCCAGATGCGATAGCGCTTGTCACCTACCATGGCAACGGCTTCTTCCTTGTGTGCTTCCAGGCGTCGTACCCAATGGATGAGGGTCTGGGCGTAGTGGGGGCGGAGGTTTTCCACGTCCAGGACTTCCAGATCCTGCCCCGCCATTTCCCGTACCAGGCGCCACAAATGCGGGATCTCGCCGTTGGGGAAGACGTATTTATCCATGAAATCGCTGCCGGAATGATGCCCGTCTTCGTCATCCTGCTGGCTGGCGGTGATGCCATGATTCATCACCCAGCCGCCTTCCTTGAGCACCCGGTTGATGACGCCAAAATATTCTCCAAGCTTGGCGCGACCGACGTGCTCAAACATCCCTACCGAAGACACCTTATCGAAATAATCCCGTTCGGGAATGTCGCGGTAATCCTGCAGGCGGATTTCTACGTGGTCCGTCAAGCCCTCGCGTTCCATGCGTTCCTTGGCGTAGGAAAACTGCTGCTCGCTGAGGGTGACCCCCACGCCCTGAATCCCGTAATGCTTTGCGGCCCAGTTCAGCAGACCACCCCAGCCGCAGCCGATATCGAGGAGCTTTTCACCGGGCTGCAAATGGAGTTTGCGACAGATGTGGTCCAACTTCTGCTCCTGCGCGGTGTCGATATCTTCTGCGCCGGTCTTGAAGTAGCCGCAGGAGTAGACCATGTTGCGGTCCAGCCAGAGCCTGTAAAAGTCATTGGAAACATCGTAGTGGTAGTGAATCGCCTCGGCATCCTGAGATTTGCTGTGGGCGGCGTGATGCTTGCGAAAAATGCCACCTCTGGGCTTTTTGGTGGGGAAGGCGTCGCTCAGCCCTTCCGCCACCGCGAGAATATCCTGATAGCGACCATCAAGGCCGATGCTACCTTCCACGTACCCTTCGCCGAGCACGTCCAGGGCACTGCCCATGAGCATGCGCGAGATGAGTTTGGCGGAACTGATGCGCATGGTGACGCGGATGTCCTGGTTGAAAGCGTATTCATGGCCATCCCAGAAGAGGATGCGCAGAAACAGCGGTTTCCCATTGAGATTCTTTTTGACGTGGTCCAAAAAGTTGGTGCGTAGATCTTTCACGTTGCGACTCCTGTTCTTTCAAAATGAATGGCAGAAATACCCAGTCATAAGCGCGAACATCTGCCTCGGTGAAGTATAGAACACCCTCGGTCATTCAAACGTCTGTGTAATGATGGTTCATTCGCAACTGCAATCAGCCTCCCAGCGCAGAATATGGCCCGGTGGTACCAATTCCAGCAGGTGCGGCATTACCGCATCAACGGTCTCCGGTTCATCGAAAAACTCCAGTACCAGCGGCAAATGGACATTGAGGCGCAGAACATCGTCGGCATGTACCACCCCCTTGCTGCCAAAGCCCGCGATACCGCGAAAGGCGGTGACACCATGCACCTTGTACTGATCGTGGAGCATACGAAAGATCTTTTCCATCAGATTGTGCCCGTCATGTTTATCGCCTTCTTTAATATAAATGCGTACTACAGATACGGTGGTCATGATTCACCTCTCAGATACTGCGGGAAACCCAGGCCCCAGCAAAAGCGGCACCGACGCACAGAAACAGTGATGTAAACATATACAGCAGGCCCTTGACGGCCTCGCCATTTTCAAAAAGCACCAGGGTTTCGAGGGAGAATGTCGAAAAAGTGGTGTAAGCACCCAGGCCGCCGGTGAGCATGCCCGTGCGCAATTCCGGACTCACAGAAATACGTTCCAAGGTCTCAAAAAACAGAAAACCCATGATAAAACAGCCCAGGACATTGATACTCAGGGTGGCCCAGGGGAAACCGCGGCCGAATACCGCCTGCACTAGCAGGGTTTGACCATAACGTGCCCAGGCGCCGAGGACGGCAAATAGCGCAATAAAGCCGAAAGTGGCAAACATCTCTACTCCTTCATATTACAAATAAAAGACACCGGCAAAAATAACAAGTAACAATATCTTGATATAACAATTGAGCGAGCCGGATGCCGGAAGTCTATACCAGCAAGGCCAGCAGCGGTCCGAAGTATTCCAGAATCCGCGCCTCGTCGATCATGTAGATATCATAGGAGATGGTCAGCACCGGGATCAGCATCGGCACGATGAGCATGGCGGTAAAAGCCACCACCGGCGCCCAGAAAAACACCCAGGACGCAGATTCCGGTATCAGCAGAGTTTTGTGGAAAAGTTTCCAGAGATCCCGATAGGGCTGGAAAATGGAAGGACCCTGTCCGCGCTGAACGCGCTCTTCCATGGTGACCATGAAGCCGTGCAAGAGCGGTGATAACAAAAACACCGTCAAGACTTGTCCACACTGCAAGACGATATCGCCGAGCATGCCTTCCCCTTTATATGGCTTCCAACTCCCCACCGCCCGACCTTGCGGTCAGGATCAGTAGCAGTCATTAGCCTATAAAGGCGGTTATTGGGCGGACTCCATCGCCACTCGAATTGCTTATGGTAGTAAAGAGTGATGGCTGGGTCAAGCAGTAAAAAAGTAATTTAAAATAACGTGTTACAATTAACATATAGTGCTTCATTCAGTTGTGCCGTTACTCGCACGTTCGAGTGCTTTTCGGAACTGGGTTTCCATAGATTAGTGATGATGACATGCTGCGCGAGATTCACAGTGCAGTTGACCTACCTCAATTAACCCATGTTTGACACCCTACTAATTTTTCTCGTTTACTACCGATAGTTGCGCCACGCAAAATCGGCGAGACAGGAGCATTTATGGACAGCCGTATTGAAGACATCATCGCCCGTGAAATTTTGGACTCACGAGGGAGTCCCACGGTGGAAGTGGAAGTATTTCTGGTCGATGGAACCCGCGCCCGCGCGGCAGTACCTTCCGGCGCCTCCACCGGCAGCAAAGAAGCCGTCGAGCTGCGCGACGGCGATGCTCACCGCTATGGTGGCAAGGGTGTAGAAAAAGTCATTCGGAACATTGAAGAAATCATCGCCCCAGACCTGCAGGATCTGGATGTCCGGGAACAAAAGGCCATCGACGACACCCTCATCGGCCTGGACGGCACCGAGAACAAAAGTCGGCTCGGCGCCAATGCCCTGCTCGGCGTTTCCATGGCCTGTGCCCGTGCTGCCGCTGATTACAGCGATCTGCCCCTCTATGCCTATCTGGGCGGCCCCGGTGCCACTCGTCTGCCCGTCCCCTGCTTCAATGTGCTCAATGGTGGCGTGCATGCCCACTGGCAAGGCGCCGACTTCCAGGAATGCATGCTGGTACCCTACGGTGCCGGCAATTTCCGTGAAGCCCTGCGCTGGGGGGCGGAAATCTACCATGCCCTGCAATCTGTTCTGCTGGGAAAACATCTCTCGGTCGGCATCGGTGATGAAGGCGGTTTTGCGCCGATGGTATCCTCCAACCATGAATCCTATGATTTGTTGCTGGACGCCATCCGTAAGGCGGGCTTTGAACCAGGCCGGGACGCCGGCATCGCCATCGACCCCGCCTCCTCGGAGTTCTTCAAGGATGGCACCTACCAGCTACGCACCGAGAAGCGTGCCATCAGCAGTGCCGAAATGGTAGCCTACTACGAAGAGATCGTCCGTAACTACCCTGTGGTCCTGCTCGAAGATGGTCTCGCCGAAAACGACTGGGAGAGCTGGAAGTTGCTAAATGAAAGGCTCGGCGGCGTCATCGAACTGGTCGGCGACGATATTTTCTGCACCAACCCCAAAATCATCGCCCGCGCCATGGAAGACAATATTGCCAACGCCACCCTCATCAAACTCAATCAGATCGGTACGGTGACCGAGACCATCACCGCCACACGGCTGGCGCAATATCACGGCTGGGGGGCCTTTGTCTCGCATCGCTCCGGCGAAACCACCGATGATTTCATCGCCGACCTCACCGTCGCCCTGGATACGGGGCATCTGAAGTCGGGTGCTCCGGCGCGTGGCGAACGGGTGGCCAAGTACAACCAGTTGCTGCGGATCGAGGAAGAACTGGGTACCGCCGCCAGTTTTGCTGGTAAACACGCGTTTTGCAGACCGGTCCGTTTCTGATAGCGTTCAAAGGAGAGAGATCATGCGTTGCTTAGTCACCAGTGCTCGTCCCTATGATCAACAATTCCTCAGTACCGCCAACGACGGACGCCACGAGTTGGTCTTCGTCGAGACGGCATTAAACGCCGATACCGCCTTCATTGCCCAGGGCTATCCCGCCATTTGTCCCTTCGTAGATGACACGCTGGATGCAAAAACCCTGGAAACCATTGCGCACCTCGGGACAAAACTGCTGGTCTTGCGCAGCAACGGATTCAACCACGTCGATATCCCTGCCGCAGAAAAGCTGGGCATCACCGTCATGCGGGTGCGGGATTACTCTCCCTATGCCGTCGCGGAATATGCTGTCGGCCTCATGCTGACGCTGAACCGGCATCTCCATAAAGCCTATAACCGGGTGCGCGACGGCAACCTTCTCCTCGACGGTTTGCTGGGCTTTGATATGCATGGCAAGACGGTTGGCATTGTCGGCACCGGCAAAGTTGGCGCGGCACTCGCCCGGATTCTGCACGGCATGGGCTGTCACTTATTGGCCTATGACATCGTTCCCAATCCTGCCTGCCAAGACCTGGGGGTCGCTTACGTATCACTGGAAGAGTTGCTCACCAAGAGCCGGATTGTCAGCCTTCACCTGCCCCTCTTTCCGGAAACCCGGCACCTCATGAATGCGGAACGCTTCGCCCTGATGCCCGAGGGTGCCATGCTCATCAATACCAGTCGCGGCTCGCTCATTGATACGGCGGCGCTCATCGCCGCGCTCAAAAGCCAACACCTGGGTGCGGCTGGCCTGGATGTCTATGAAGAAGAGGCCGAGCTGTACTTTAAGGATCACTGCGACGATATTATCTGCGATGACAGCTTCGAGCGGCTGCTCACCTTTCCCAACGTCATCATTACCGGTCATCAGGCCTTTTTCACCCGTGAGGCATTGAAGACCATTGCGGACACGACTATTCAGAACCTTAATGACTTCAGTGCCGGCAGGGACAGCCCCAACCGCGTCGCTGCCCACCGCGCACCCAATTGAATCGGAGGACTTTGTGACCATCGCCCCTTGCTACCTGCTCCCGCAACTGCCTGAATCACTGGCCGGTCTGGCCGAACTCGCCCTCGACCTTCGCTGGTCCTGGAGCCATGCTGCAGACAGTCTCTGGCAGCACATTGCTCCAGAACTCTGGGAAGAGACCCGGAATTCTTGGCTCATTCTGCACGATGTCGGGGGCGACACGCTTCAGCGTCTGGCCCAAGACAATGATTTTATCGCGAAGCTGAATATCTTCGTCAGCGAGGACCGTAAGCACCTCACCCAGAAAGGCTGGTTCAGCGAAACCTATCCCCACCCGCCCTTCAGCCAGGTGGCCTATTTCAGCATGGAGTTTGGCCTCTCCGAGTCCCTGCCCATCTACTCCGGAGGGCTCGGCATCCTTGCCGGTGACTGCCTGAAAACCGCCAGCGATCTCGGTATCCCCCTCCTCGGTATTGGCATCCTCTGGCAACAAGGCTATTTCCGCCAAACGCTGGATGACTGCGGCCGGCAGTTGGAGCTGTATCCTTACAACGATCCCTCGCAACTGCCGGTGATACCTGTGCGAGATGCCGAAGGAGAATGGTTGCGCCTGGATCTTCCCTTTCCCGGCCGCAAGGTGATTCTGCGCGCATGGCAGGCGCAAGTGGGTCGTGTCACCCTCTATCTGCTCGACAGCAACGACCCCCTCAATGCCCCCGCTGACCGCGGCATCACCGCCGAACTCTATGGCGGCGGCCCGGAAACCCGCCTGCAACAGGAAATCTGTCTGGGCATCGGTGGCTGGATGCTGCTGCGCCGCCTGGGTATCCAGCCAGATATCTGCCATCTCAATGAGGGACACGCGGCCTTCGCCATTCTCGCCCGCGCCTATAGCCACATGCAGGATCATGGTACTGACTTTCCCTGTGCGCTCACCGCCACCCGCGCCGGGAATATCTTCACCACTCATACCCCTGTTTCCGCCGGTTTTGATCGCTTTCCGCCAGAACTGCTGACGCGTTACATCGCCGGCGCACTCAAGGCCTTTGGCGTAGACGTGGAGACGATCCTCGCTCTCGGCCGGGAGCATCCTGAAGACAGCCGAGAACCCTTCAACATGGCGTGGCTCGCCATTCACGGCAGCCTGATCGTCAATGGCGTCAGTCGCCTGCATGGGGCCGTCAGCCGTCATTTATTCCAACCCCTGTTCCCACGCTGGCCCGAGAACGAAGTCCCCGTCACCCATGTCACCAATGGCGTACATATGCCCTCCTGGGATTCCGCTGAAGCCGACGCCTTATGGACTAACCACTGTGGCAAGCCCCGCTGGCTGGGGGACCTGAAGGATATCGAAGCGGACTTTCGCCAGACCTCCGATGCCGATATCTGGCATCTGCGCAGTGTCGCACGACAGGAGGTGATCCAGTTCGCCCGCCAGCGCCTGCAACAACAACTGGCAGCGGCCTACGCGCCCGAAAGGGAGTGTGAACAAGCGAAAACGGCACTCGACCCCAACACCCTCACCATCGGTTTCGCCCGCCGCTTTGCCGCCTACAAGCGCCCCAACATGCTGCTGACCGACCCGGATCGTCTCTACCGTTTGCTGAACAACCCGCACTATCCCATACAACTGCTGATCGCTGGCAAGGCCCACCCCCAGGATGGAGCCGGTAAGGCCATGATCCAGCAGTGGACCCAGTTCATCCATCAATACCCCGACCTCGCCGGGCACGTCGTCTTCATCACCGACTATGACATGCTGGTCGCCGAACACCTGGTGCAGGGTGTCGACCTGTGGATCAATACGCCGCGCCGTCCCTGGGAGGCCAGTGGCACCAGCGGCATGAAAGTGCTGGTCAACGGCGGCCTCAACCTCTCGGAGCTGGACGGCTGGTGGGCCGAAGCCTATTGCCCGGAGGTCGGATGGGCGCTGGGCGACGGCCGGGAACACGATACCGATCTGGCATGGGACCAACAGGAAGCGCAGCAGCTCTACCGTCTGCTGGAAGAAGAAGTCGTACCCCTCTTTTACCACCAGCGCGACGCCAACGGCTGCCCGTGCGGCTGGGTCGACAAAATCCGCGAAAGCATGAGTCGCCTGACCCCGCAATTCAGCAGCAATCGCATGTTGCAGGAATACGTACACTCTTTATATGCCCCCGCTGCCCGCCTTCTCGCCTCCCGTAGCGAA
Source organism: Acidithiobacillus sp. (assembly GCA_027445725.1). Next base: position 23,323 of record DAIAVG010000002.1, on the reverse strand, counting down.
CGGGCCACAGTGGACGGGATCACTCGATGGCAGTATGACATTCGTCAGCATTGGCAGGGCCTGCATTTTGGCGAACTGAGTGTACAAAGTGACACGGACGCACATCATTTTCAGGTGCATGTGTATCTGGACGATCTCGACGCCAACGCTGTGGCGGTACAACTCTTTGCCAATGGCGACGAAGAGCAAGGCCATAAAATCTATGCAATGACGCGCGAAGACGCCTTAAGTGGGGCAATTAATAGCTACAATTATACCTGTGCAGTGCCTGCCCACAGCGCGGTCGAACGTTTCACGCCGAGGATCATTCCGCATCGCGAAGGATGTTTGGTTCCCATGGAAAGCACCGAGATACTCTGGTATCGCTGAGAGGATAACTTCATGAATAATCAGTTACCTGATCTCCCCACCATCGTCGAAGCCGAACGCAAAATGTTTGGCAAATACCTCCTGCCGATTGCCATCACCCTGATCGTTATCGGCCTTTTCGGGCTGCTGAGTCCGGTTATTCTGTCTGCCGTAACCGATGGGGTGCTGGCGGCCATATTGATCATTGCTGGGTTCACCTGGATCATCCACAGTTATCAGATGCATCAGCACCAGTTGGCGGACTGGCTGAAACCGGTGATTCTGCTCATTACCGGCGGGATCATGATTGCACTGCCCAACGCCGGTATCGCCGCCATCGGCCTTATGTTCATCCTATTTTGTGCTCAATGCTTACCGCAACTTCACCCAATCCAACAACCACGTCGGCCACGGGCGGGGTTGGTTTATTTTCAGTGGAGTGATCGATATTGCCATAGCCATTCTGTTTTTTGTCACCTGGCCGCAGGGCTCGCTCATTCTGGTCGGCATCTTTGTGGGCGTAAATCTGATTTTTGATGGCGTCATTCCTGCTGATGCTCCGTAATGCCGTTGCTGGAGACAACAAATAGTTTCGAATAGCGCTATGCGCCATGCGCACATGCACATAGCGGGAACATCAACCCTTTCATGCCACCGATCTGCCCCAAACCAACGTGTCCTTCCATCTGCGTATTTTGCGCGAGGCGGGTCTCGTCCGAGCAGAGCATCGGGGAGCCTTTTTCTACTATTACCGCCCCGATCCGGAGTTGTTGGCGACCCTGCAATCGTTGCAGCTTTGGGAGTGGCCGCACATGCCTCATTGGCCTATACTCAGGATTCTAAAGATATTACCAACGCAAGCATTTCCATAACCGAAAGGAGGGCCAGATCATGTGGATAAATGGCGGGTGGGGCTGGATGCCCTGGATGATGATTTTCCCTTTGTTTTTTCTGGTGCTGATGGTGGTCTTCATGGTCTTCATGATGCGCGGCGGTATGGGCGGTGGTCCTATGTGCGGTGGTTCACACAAAACACTGGGCGCGGCAGAAACTCCGCGGGAAGCCCTGGACCGGCGTTACGCCCGGGGCGAGATCACCCGCGAAGAATACCAGCAGATGCGCAAGGATCTGGAATAGTACGGAAGGAGTGGAGATGGCTACGAAAGAGCAAGCGGCGTTTTTCCCGGCCACGGTCATGCCCGATCCCGACTGGTGGCAGGCCCTGTGGCCCGATCCGGAGGGGGTCATCAGGGCTTTGGGTGTCAGCTCCGGCATGACGGTGCTGGATCTCTGCTGCGGAGATGGCTATTTCACCGCCGCCCTCGCCCGGCAGGTGGAGGACGGCCAAATCCTTGGCTTCGATCTGGATGAGCAGATGCTGGCCACCGCCGCATCGGGGTGCGCCGGGCTGGAAAACTGCACCTTTCTGCAGGGCGACGCCATGGCCCTGCATCGGCGGCTCCCCGAGCCGGTGGACTACTGCCTCATGGCCAACACCTTTCACGGCGTGCCCGAGCAGACGGCCCTGGTCTGGGAGATCGCCCGCGTCCTGAAGCCCTGCGGGCTTTTCGCCGTCGTCAACTGGCACGCCCGCCCTCGGGTAGAAACACCGGTCCTGGGACAGGCCCGCGGACCGCGCACGGAGCTGCGCATGACGCCGGAGCAGGTGCGCGCCGTCGTCGAAGCCACCGGTCTCCGGCTGGATCGCGTGGTCGAACTTCCTCCTTATCATTACGGCGCTCTTTTCCGGCTTCCCGGGTAACGGGAAAAGTGGGGATATTCCGCAGGTTCCGGGACATTCCTTTTCCATCAGGTTCTGCAGTTCAGGAGGTTTTAAATGGAAACGAAAGCACCAGAAGGTCAGGCGGAGAGTCCGCAGGAAGCCGCCGCGCCGACGAAAGAAGGCGGTGGTAAACCCATGGGCATGGGCATGGGCATGATGAAAAAAATGATGGGTCAGAGGGGCCAGGGCGGCGAAGGCCCGATGGCGATGATGCAGAAGATGATGGGCCAGAAAGGAGAAGGGGCGGAAGGCGGCGACAATCTGATGCAACAGATGATGGGGACATGCATGGGAATGTGCACGGAAATGCTGGACACCATGCGTCGCACCACTTCCCTGGCGGTCTATGCGCAGCCCGAACTACACCAGCTTTTTGAAGAATGGCTCGTGGGCCGGGAAGGTGATGTTCTAAAGCTTATTGATGAGCGCGGCAGCCTGGACCCGGAGGCTCTGGCCGCTGCGCTGTCCATGAGTCCGGCGAGCGTGACCACCCTGCTGGCCCACCTGCAGAATCAAGGGAAAATCCGCCTGCATGCGGAAATCATCGAAAAGTCCTAACGGCTGACGGTTTCCCCGGGGCGGGCATGTACAGATGCGCGTCCTCCGGACTGATCGCTTGCGCATTGGGCATCATGTCGTTGAGCATGTTGAAAGGGGATACTGATGAAGAAACAAATCACCATCATAGGCAATGGATTCGCATCCCTGTTTTTCATTAGGTATTTTCTCGCCATCCCCGTCTTTCCTGTCATCGCCTATTTTTTTCGAAGGATATATTCCCGATACGACATTACGGTCATCGGAAATGGTAAATTCATTTACTTTCCGGCAATTCCTGAATTTCTCACAAAGAAGCGAAACAAAGCAGATGTCACCATGGATATTCGTCCATTCCTAAGACGACGAAATATTAGGTTTATTGAGGACGAGGTTGTCGATATACAGGACGGCGGACGGACCGTGATTACCCATGATGGAGAATTTAGGAATGATTACCTATTTGTTGGCATAGGGCCAGCCTTTAGGAAAGACGACATTCCTGGAACACGAGAATACACATATTCGCCATGTTATGGTCCGGATGAAATAGATGTATTTGTAAAGAAGCTGGAATCCCTGAGTGCTGGTATCATATATGTCGGCTACAAGATTAACCGGAGGGACGGTTTCGTTGCCGGACGTCCCGGCCCCATGTATGAATGCGCCTGCCTCTTGGACTATGCCTTGAGAGAAAGGGGGGTAAGAAATAATTTTGAAATTCATTTCTTCTCCCCAGATAGAAGTCCGGGAGAGAAAGGCGCAATAACCGATCGACTGCATGAGCGCGGGATTATCCTTGACGATGGATATGAGCCAGCAGAATTTTTAGATGGAGGGATGGCTGATAAGGATGGTACGTTTAGGAAGGCCGATTTGGTCCTCTATTCCCCTGAAATAACGGGACCATCGCTTGTGCAGAAGTCATGCCTTCCCGTGTCTATTGGAGGCCACATTGATGTAGATAAATATGGACAGGTAAAGGGGCTGCCTCATGTTTTTGCCGCGGGAGATTGCGCTAATCACGAGAATCCGCCGCCATGGGTGCCGCATCAAGCCCATATGGCCCAACTTCGAGCTAGCGCAGCGGCGAAAAACATGAAAGCAATTTTAAATGGTAAAGGATCCACGAATCTTTATAGACAGGAGCTTTCATGTATACTGGACATGCAGAACGACGCCATGTGGCTACACAGATCGGAAGATGGTAGACCCCCGTTTCGAAATATTTTTCCGCGGCATTCGAAGAGTTTGATTTTTGTAAAAGAAGCATTCGAACAAATATTCCTGTTTTATCTTCGGTATTTGTAGTCGTGCATCGCCATCCGGGAACAGCATTCAGCGCCATACGCTTGCTTGAATGCCAGGACATTTCATGCCCATCACCAGCGGAGATTGACCGCCCTCCAGAGCCAACCTTGCGACCATAGGGTTTTAATTCGCCAACGGCAGCTAACAGTCTGCACCGGCCATTCAGCGCCAAACCCCTACAGAAGGCATCTGACCGGGGAGGGTCAGGTCAAAATTTCGATAACTTTACACCTTCTCATTCCAACCAAAAAGCTTCTGCACACACTCCTGACGGATATTCATCTTCCAACCCATGGCGCAGCAAGTATCTTCAGGGTTTTGGACACTGAGGCCATAGGTTTTCAACCAGATTTTGCATATAGCCCATTTTTCTTGCGCATCGTTATTCCTCGATGTTCGATTGGAGATTCTCAGGTCATCCCCAGGGCGATGACCCACAAGCCGACGCCACCCAGGGCGCTGAGTATGGCCATGCCGAAGAGCCAGGCCCGTCCGGTTAAGGCGGTGATGGACGCCAGGGAAATGGCGACTTGCAGAAAAATCATGGCGAGAGCCATGTCCCTGTGTGGACGGTTCAGGCGCCAGGACTTTGTATTGGCGGCAGCGGAAAGTTGCTCCAGGTGCTCGGCGGTCGCCTGCACGGTTTTCTTTTGTGCCTGGTATTTCTGGATCTTTTTCTGGAATGGCGCCACCTTGGCGGGTGGGGCTAGGTCCACGGCCAGTTCCATCAGGTGCGCCTTGGTGCTGATGGACTGATAATAATTCCACTGATCTGTCGCCTTTGTTTTCTCCAAAACGGCCTGATTTTTCTGCAAGAGCACTTCGTTCATCAGGGCATTGCCCTGGTAACTGACGATAGCGCCGATGGTGGCCAGCAGCGCCGTGAAAATGGCGATCCACTGGTTGAGGCTGTGCTTTCCCGCTGGCTCGTGAACGGCTTCCTCGTGCGGGGCGTGGGTGTGCAGTTCTTCATTCATGACGACATCTCCTGTTGTGTTTTACTGCATTCATCTGCGAAGGCCCAATCCAGTTGGCCACGTCAGCGGCAATCTTCGCCTTATATGCCGGGTCAGACCTGACACGCTCTTGATCCACCGCCATATAACTGTTGAACAGTTTGGCGTATCGCATGATGGAATGCTCCTTATGAGAATGCCAGCACCATCCAAGCCAAGAGACCGGCGTCTGATCGGCGACGAAGGGGAGCGTATGCTGAACGCTCTCGCTGGTTGTGAAAATCCTTATATGCGCCCGTTCATGCTTTTCGCTTTAGAGACCTCTACCCGGCTGGGAGCTTCTGGAGCTTCGTTGGAAAGACATAGACTTTTCCAAGAAAACAGCGGTCTTCCATGACACCAGGAACGGGGATGACCGTACCATCCCCCTGTCCACTCCCGCATTCGCCGTGCTACATAGCCTGCCGAGGGACATGGCTGGACATGTCTTTCCCCTTAGCGAGTCTGCGGTAGAGCAATCATGGCGTCGAGCACGAAAACTCGCCATCATTAAGAAGTTATACTTCCATGACCTGCGCCATGGGGCCACCAGCCGACTGATCGAGAAGGGCTTGAACCCTATGCAGGTGGCGGCCATCACGGGGCACAAGACATGGCAAATGCTGAAACTCTATACTCACTTGAGGGCCGAGGACTTGGTAAAGATGCTGGGGTGATGCTGTTTTGGCCGTAATCCTCCGACTTTGCCAATCATGGGGCGGTCTCCCCATCGTCCGGTCCTCAATCCGGCTGGCAATGCCCAGGAACCCGGCGCGACAACTCCATAAATTCCTTGCGCGTGGCGACAGTCCGGCCCGCTTTTTCGCTATCCTTGCTGTGCCTCAAGAGGAGGCCGCCCAGCCGGATCAACATCTCTGCGGTATGTCTCAATGTCTCAGCCTTGGCTTTTACGGCGGCGTAGTCCTCCGGCAGCAGGCGAAGGACGGTGGTGTATTGCGCAGCCATGGATGCTCCCTGATTCCAAGTAGTGAGTCCTCCTACCTGGTGGTATCGGGAGCGGGGGACCTGATGGGGTTTCTGGCAGCAAGTCGAGCCTTGCAGGCGCGGATTCTGCAAGGCGATGCTTGAGAAGCTTCTGTTGGCGATACTGGCGCACCCCACAGCCATGGGAGCAAAGCCGGACTATACTTGCACTGGGGAATGGCATTCCGACATCCAACGGCAGGAGAGCAATCGATGGACAGCATGGATGCATCACAGCGAAAAAGGGGAATCCGCATGGCCGGCGCGGCGGTGGGGCTCATGATGGCGCCGGTATTGGCCGTGGCGCAGACGGTCGTCACCACCGCATCGGACCAATCGCCGACGACACAAGCGGGGCCGGTTGTACCTTTCTACTATGGCCCGGGCATGATGAGCGGTTGGGGTCCCGGCTATTATGGTCCTGGCATGATGGGTGGTTTCGGACTGTTTTGGGGATTGCTGTGGCTGCTGGTCATCGTGGGTATCGTGCTCGGTATGGCGTTTCTGATTCGGGGGGCTTTTACCTGCAGGCATCGGCAGGGGTGCAGGAACGGCGGGAGCGACAACGGGAATGCCGCTCTCAAGCTTCTGAGCGAACGCTATGCGCGCGGCGAGATCGAGCGTGATGAATACCTTGAAAAGCGGAGCGATCTGGGAAAATGAGCGGACATAGGGTGTGGCGGGTAATATTGGCGGTGGGATGGCTCGCCGTCCTGAGCGGTTGTGCGGTGGCACCGGGACCCGCCTATGTGGAGGGATCAATCCCTGGGGCGGTGGTCGTGCCTGGGCCGCCACCCCCTCTGCCGATGGCAGTGGTCCCGCCAGCGCCGACAGTGGGAATGGTTTGGCTGCCCGGAGCCTGGGCCTGGCGGGGACGATGGATATGGGGACCAGGGCGCTGGGCCTATCCGCCCCATCCCTATGCCCGCTGGGCACCCGGCCGCTGGTGGCATAGAAACGGACGCTGGTTCTGGGGCCGGGGCCATTGGATGAGGCGGTAGCGCGTTGTTTTTTCGGTCGAGTCCGTTGGCATTCATAAAAGTGTCATATTCGGGGTGTATTCTCAGAACTGGGCACGCCCGCCCGTCAATTGGCTCGGAGACCTGATCATGGAACTCAACCCATTGCAAACCCGTGTGGCACAACTCTATCAGGAGGGCCTATATGCCAGTATCGGCACTTGGGAGAATGCCCAGCTCACCCACGATGCGCTGTTTTTGTTTCTGCTCCAGGAAGCGGAGGGGTGCCCCGACCTGGATGTCTTAGAGAGTCAGGTCGCTGTGGTCAGTGAACATCTGCAGGATTTTCTGGATGAGCTGGCATCGGCAATAGCGAACGCCGCAGAAGACTCCGCTGACGGCGATGAGTTCTGATGGCGATCAGCCATAAGTGTTGCAATTCTTTTTCCACGCAGAGGAGATACACTGATGTCCGAGGAAAATCAGGAAGTCCGGCATCACCAGGTAGCGAGCGAGTCACGGGTGTCTGCGGAGGCGCGCTACTGTATGATCGCCGAAGCCGCTTATTTCATCGCCGAGCGGAGCGGTTTTGAGGGAGACTGCGAGGCGTACTGGCTTGCCGCCGAATGTGAGATCGACCGGATGCTCGGCGCCGCAGCAGTGGACTCACCGTTCATTCCTGATTGATAATAGGGCTTTGGCTTTGTTGCCGCAGACAAGCATGGAATTGGCCATGGCGCTGTTTCTCGGTGCGGGTTTGGTGGTCTTCCGTGGATTAGCTGCCCTGGGGATGGTGCTGCGGGTTTTTGGCCCGCAAAAACCGATGAAGAAGGGCCACATCACGAAGAGAACGTAAGCGCCGTGTCCGGAAACCGCAGGAGGCATGAGTCCTCGCCCTAATGGGGTAAGGTAATGGTAAAGCAGGGTTGTCCTTCCTCGTCCAGCCCGGTTGCGGCGTGCAGGGTGATGAATTCCCCTGCCTGATGCCCGATTTTGAAGGGCTTTCCCGCCTGGAAGCGGCGCAAAAACCACCCCAATCAGTGATATTTTGCTGAATATATCGTAGCGCACGACCCCAAATCCCGCCGAAAACCTACCCCCCGCTGCCGGTCCCGTAGGGGGAGGCATCCATTCCATCTGCGATTGATGCCGGAGTTTGCCCCCTTTGATCCGTCAATGAACATCCCAGCCCAAGGCGCACAGGGCGTCATCCTCATAGTCTGAGAGAGCGCTCGGCGTTTCCAAGGTGCCTGACCGACAATCCCACGACCTATAACTTTCTCATCAACCTACGGATGTCACCATGCTTTCCATCCACGCGAAGAAAGGCTCCAGTCTGGGACACGTCGCCCAAGTCGCCGACTACCCCGACGAATCTGCGGTCCTGAAACCGGGCCAGACCGATCGTCCGGATCGCAGTGACGGCGCCATTGAGGACTATTACAGCCAGAATAACGGCGGCACGCCAAGCGTCTGGGTCGGCGCCGGGGCGGATGCGCTCGGCCTGGAGGGCCTTTCCGTGCAGCGTGAGGAAATGCTGGCCCTACTCCAGGGTTTTCATCCTGGGTCGGGGGACGCTTTGCTCAAGAACGCAGGTCCGGATCGCCGCTATGGCTATGATCTGACCTTTTCCGCCCCCAAAAGCGTGTCGGTGACCTGGGCCATCGCAGACCGCGCCATCAAAGACGCCATCAGTGCCGCCCACGATGCGGCGGTGGCCGACACCCTACGCCACTTGGAAAGTCATCTGCCCATTGCTCGGCGAGGCCATGCCGGCGAGTCGCGGGAAACCGCTAGCCTCATTGCCGGCGTCTATCGTCACGCCAGTAGCCGGGAGCAGGATCCCCAGATGCACTCCCACGCTCTGCTCATGAATATCGCCCAGCGCCGGGATGGGAGCTGGGGCGCCATTGAGTCCTGGGAGATTTACCGCCACAAAATGGCTCTGGGAGCGATCTACCGTGCGCTCCTCGCACACAGACTCCGGCAACTGGGATTCGGTATCGAGGCGGATCGCGACAGCTTTCGGATTATCGGTTTTTCGGAAGATGTGGAACGGGAGTTCTCCCGTCGGCGCAGCCAGATTGAGGCGATCCTGCAAAAAAAGGGGCGCACCGACGCCCGGTCCGCCGCCTTGGCATCCCTCGACAGCCGCAAACGCAAGGAGATCATCGATCGTGCCATTCTCGCCGCCGACTGGCGGGAACGGGCCGCGCAGTATGGTCTTGATGCGCAGATCATCGAGGCTTTGCGTCAAGGGCTGGTTGCCGCATCCTACGATCGGGGTGCCGTACTGTCGGCACTCACCGCCCAGGACTCCACCTTTGAGGAGCGACATATCTGGCAACAGGTCGCTATTGCCGCCCAGACCTGCAGTATGGGCTATGACGAAATCTGCGCCGAGGTCGCAGCCCTGCAGCGGGATGCCGAGATCCTGCGCCTGAGGGTAGAAGCACCGCAACGCTTCACCACACGGGAAATGCACGCCATCGAGGAGAGAATGGTCGCCGACGCCCATGCCCTCGGAGAAATACGCACCCATGTTCTGGACGAGGCGACGGTGCAAACCGCCATTCAGAAGGTGGACCGCAACGCACAGCAAAAAGGGTTTTTTCTTTCCGAAGAGCAGAAGGCGGCCATCCGCCATGTCACCGAACGGGCCGGTGCCCTGCAGATGATCCAAGGCGGTGCAGGTGCCGGAAAAACCACGATGCTGGAAGCCGCACGTATGGCCTGGGAATCTCGTGGCTTCCGGGTTCACGGCGCGGCCGTCGCACGCAAGGCGGCCCACGCCCTGTTCCACGGCGCCGGTGTGGAGAGCACCTCGCTGGCTGCCCTGCTCCAGTCCCTGGAACCGTCTGTGGACGAAGGTGGAGATACCCGCCTTCCCAGCCGCACGCTGGACGCGAAAGACATCATCGTCGTAGATGAGGCGGGCATGGTCGGATCCCGAACCCTGCAGCGACTGATCGGCCACGTCAAAGCTTCGGGCGCCAAGCTCGTGCTCGTCGGCGACGTGAATCAGCTCCAGGCCATCGAGGCCGGCGGCGCCTTCAAAGCCCTGCAGGACCACAGCGGGGCGGGTCATGCGGCGCTGAAAGAGAACGTCCGGCAGAAGACTGCGGAGATGCGCGCCGTCGTCGCCCACACCCTGCGCGGAGAAGCGGCCAAAGCCCTGGAGATACTGGAACACAAGGGCCTGGTGGAGATACAGGAAGACTGGCATGAGGCGGCCGAGGCGGCCGTGGGGCATTGGCTAGATCGCTACGATCCCGATCGGCCCCAGGAAAGCCTCCTGCTGGCCGCCACCAACAGTGCCGTGGATATCCTTAATGACTTGGCGCGTGCCCGCATGGCAGAGCGGGGCCGGCTGGACCTCCACCAAGCCATGCCCATCACCGTGCGGGATCGGCACGGCAAAAGCCTGGGCCAGCGCGAAATCGCGATTGGGGAACGCCTGGTGTTCCGGCACAACCGCAACTATGCCCAGATCACAAACAATGAGACGGGCACCGTCACCAAACTGGCACAGGGACCGCACGGGCCCGAGATCACGGTGCGCAAGGACGATGACATGGAAATCGTCCTGACCCCGGAGGCCCCGGTGCCACAAGGGCGGGTCGAACGGCAGGTGGCACCAGGTGCGGGCTATGCCCAGTTCGACTATGCCTATGCCGGCACCACCCATCGCAACCAGGGCACCACCGCCGATTACGTGACCGTGTTTGCCGACGGTTCCCTAGAAAGCCGGGAGAAGGCTTATGTGGATCTCTCTCGTATGCGGCATGCCACCGCCGTGGTCTTCACCCAGCCGGACATCGAGAACGATCTGGCGGCGCTGGGTGTGGAGAACGAGGTCACGGGGATGGAGGCCATACAGGCCATCATCAAAGCCATGAGCACGTCACGGCTGAAAGACACCAGTCTGGACTATGAGATGCACGGCGACGCGGACCAAAGCCGTCGGCGCCAAAGCCCAAAGAGGAAGCCGTACGACCGCAACCGGCCATAACTTACGGCAGGCGGCCATAATAAGGGTCGGTGCTTAGGCAACTAAAGTGCCGCCCGTACAACGATCATGTGCGCTCCCGCCCTGCGACCTCATGAAGGCATCTTAAAATAGAAAAACAGATTCTGCCGACCCAAGAACAATGCACTATAACTGTGCATACATGCACCATAATGGTGTGCCCTTGATCTATACTGGCTCGCGACGGCGCCGCCCAATATCGCCCAAGTCTTTTTGTGCGGGTTTACAACTGAAAAAATGGTATTGTGGTATATGGCATGAATCATGCTTCGTGCTTCGTGCATTCTGTCATTTAACGAAAAAGGAGCAACCTGATGAGTACGTTCACCACCACAAAACATCACCACACAAACAGCAAACAGTGTTTAACAATCCTTGCTGTCGCGATTTTGTCCACATTGGCACTGGTGTCAGGCACTGTTCAAGCCGCGCCCCTGCCAATGCCATCGATGACTGGGCCGCTGCAGACGCCGTCGCCCTTTCAGTTCTCCGCTGGCCCACTCGGAAAACTGGACATCACCGGGGTGATGAGCGGCATGGGCGTCTGGCAGGACAACCCGGTTCCTGGTGATCGGTTCACCCGCGCCGATATCAGCAATGGCCAGATCTTCATCCAGAAGACACACGGCCTGATCCAGTTCTTTCTCCAGGCCGGTGCCTATAACATGCCGGCCTTGGGCACACCCTTCCTCTCCACGGGAGCCACCACCGCCGACTATTATGGCGCTTTGCCACAGGCCTATCTGAAGATCGCGCCCACCAAAAACTTCTCGGTGCTGATCGGCAAGCTCCCCACCCTGATCGGTGCGGAATACACCTTCACCTTCGAGAACATGAACATTGAACGCGGCCTGTTGTGGAACCAGGAAAACGCCGTCAATCGGGGGGTGCAAGTCAACTACAGCGCAGGGCCATTGAGCGCCTCTCTGGCATGGAGTGACGGTTTCTACTCCAACCGCTTCAACTGGCTCTCCGGCTCCCTGTCCTATACCATCAATTCCGCCAATACTGTGAGCTTCGTGGGCATGGGCAATGCGGGACAGACGGATTATTCTACCAGTCTCGCTACCCCGATCTATCAAAACAACAGCGACATTTACAATCTGATCTATACCTATAGCTCGGGTCCATGGATGATTCAGCCCTACCTCCAGTACACCCATGTACCCGCCAACCCCGCTATCGGTGTGGGACACAGCACGGCGACCAAGGGCGCGGCCATCCTGGCGAGTTATAGCCTCACTCCCCACGTTACCCTGGCCGCCCGGGCCGAATATATCACGAGCACCGGCAATGCCACGGATGGTGCGGTCAACCTGATGTATGGACCCGGCAGCAAGGCATGGTCCATCACCGTAACGCCAACCTACCAGGATCATGATTTCTTTGCCCGCGCCGAGTTTTCCTACGTCCAGGCGAGCAGCTACACCCAGGGCGATGTCTTTGGCCCACAGGGAACCAATCCTACACAGGCCAGAGCCCTCGTCGAAACCGGATTCCTATTTTAAGAAACAGCGAGCTAGCGTTGACTATTCGTGTGTATGCCCCTATCTTAAGTCTTAAGGGGCATGCGTTAGCGATATATTATGGTGTCACATGGTGAATTAATTAACACGAGGTCTGGTCTGGTGTCCAGCATGGATAGTCTTGCACATTCGCGGACCTCTGATATTGCTGGGCGACTCGAAAAACCTGCTCTCACCTGATTCCATTTCAATGGATTGAAATGGCGAATATTTGGGATAATGGGTTTTTTCGAGTGTATCCTAACCTGTCTTTTCAAAATCACACAAATTATTTGTAGTATACCTTTGCAACGATGAGGTGGGGGTCTGCTACAATTCCACACGGAAGGAAGGAGCCATCGATGTTCCCATCACCAGTCGGCAAGCAGGAAGATCAAAAACTTGCGGTCACAAGTCAAAAACTGGCACTTGCTACGCACTATCATCAAACAGGTCGGCTGAAAGAGGCCGAACAGCTTTATCGAAACATTCTTGTGGAGCAACCGAACCACGCCGAGGTTAATAGCAATATGGGGGTGCTGGCTAGCCAAACGGGCCGCATCAATGACGCTTTATATTTTTTTCAGGCGGCGCTGAGTTCAGATCCGAAAAATGGGCAAACCTGGGCTAATTATATGCTATTGCTTTATAATACAGGACGCACTCAAGAGGCCAGTTCCGCCCTACAACAGTCATTGGCAATTGACAAAAACTTTTCCTTGCTGTTTGAGGGGGTTTATAATCAAGCATTGAATTTGCAGTGCTGGAAGGATGTTGAAAACATTTTACATAATTTAATCGCCATAAAAAATAGCCCATCAAATGAGATGGCCATGCTAGGTGAGGTGCTTCGTCGGCAAGGTAAATTATCAGATGCCGAACGTGTTCTCTCTGATGCCCTTAATATTAATGAAAATAATGTAGCAGCGCTCCATAATTTATCAGTTTTGCTACTATATCTGAATAGATACTCGGAGGCTGAACATGCAATCATGAAGGTTTTATCCTTAATGCCGGACAATGCCGAAAGTATATTTATACTGGGCGCGATATCTGTAGGAAAGAAGTGCCTTTCGGAAGGCGAAATAGCCT
>DAIAVG010000002.1:0-9769 GCA_027445725.1 Acidithiobacillus sp. | reverse complement strand
AAACATGAAAGCAATTTTAAATGGTAAAGGATCCACGAATCTTTATAGACAGGAGCTTTCATGTATACTGGACATGCGGAATGACGCCATGTGGCTACACAGATCGGAAGATGGTAGACCCCCGTTTCGAAATATCTTTCCGCGGCGTTCGAAGAATTTGATTTTTGTAAAAGAAGCATTCGAACGAATATTCCTATTCTATCTGCGGTATTTGTAGTCGTGCACCACCATTCGGGAACCGCATCCAGCGCCATACACTTGCTTAAATGTGTAGACATCTCATAGCGCTCACCAGTGGAGATTGACCGCCTTCCAGTGCTAACCTGGGACTATAGGGGTTTAAATCGCCAATGGCGGCTAACAGTCTGCTGCCGACCATTATGGCTCAACGGCTACAGGGCAGCGGAAGCGGTCACTAAGAAAGGGGGGAATGTTACATGGTGCGACTAGAAATAGGCGATATTTACTGGGTATAGAAAGATAGGCTGATTGATACTTTTAGGGCCAAATCCAACCCCAGAAGCGTCCAATAAACCAGAGTGTCACAACACCTTTGTTTTGCGATATGATTACGTGTTTTCTATCAATCTATTTTGTTCTATTTTTGACGATATATCTGGGTTGTGTTTGCCCGCGGTGGAATAAAATAAACAGCCAGGACTCAAGTTATTAGTTGTTATAGAAGTCATTCTTCTTTAGCTTTTTTAAGGACAGCGATAACTACTCCGCCAATAATAATCTTCACAAAGAGAACCAATATCAACAAATATATGATGTATTTAAAACTGATATCTATCCCCAATAATTTAAATGAAAAATATATGATCACCCCGACAGCCGGGGTGATGCTAAAAAACAAAAAATACTTTATTACCTTCGCTGTGTCTTTTGACATTTATTTTTTCCTCTTTATTTATGGGTTTCTTTTTCTGGGCTTTTTCGGTTGCTGCAAAGAAATACAACCAAAACCGTGACCATGACGCCAGCGATGATCATAAATCCGCTGCGATAACCAATCCATGCGATAAAAACTCCTGCCATTAATGGACCACAGGCATGTCCCGCATCCCATAGACTACCGAATACGCCCATGGCCGCACCGAAATCCCGGCTCCTGACGATATCTCCTATCATCGCCGTCGTCGCCGGCGTCACCATGGCCGTGCCTAATCCAAATAACGTGCTTAGGCCGAGTAATGGCAGGAACTGCCCCATATAGGGGATGGTTGCCAGTACCGTTGCACACAGACCGATCCCAGCGACGACAAAAGGCCTTCTCCCAACGCGGTCAGAGGCCATTCCAAAGACGGGGCGGAAGAGAATCGACGCTATCCCCTGAGCGCCGAATAAGAAGCCGATATTCAGAATGGGGATATGCTGATCCAGCGCATACAGCGGTAGATACGCCTGTAGCGTACCTACGCCGAAATAGAGGGCGGCTTCTATCAGACTCACCAGACGAATCGCCGGATCGCCGATGATCTGACGCACACCTTCGGCGGCTACGCGGAGGACTTCGCCGGTAGACCGCCGACCATCATGAACCGGCACATCCCGTGGAAAAGGCAGGATCGTCAAAAGCGCAAGAAGGCCAATGCCTCCCGAGACGACGAAGGCCGCGGCAAAACCCAAATGAGCGAGTGCAACGGCGCCAATTACCGGTCCCAATACGACCCCGGCATTTTCGGCTGCCCCATAAAGACCGAGCCTGCGCCCACGCTGCGACGGAAAGGACTTGGCTACCTGCGCCGATGCGGCGGGGGCGTAGAGCGCCGTGGATAGACCATGGAAAAAGCGAACAGCCAGCAATTGCGGCCAAAACCACACCAGCAGATACAAAAACGGCCCTACCGCGGTCACCATCATTCCGGCCAGCATCAACCGCCGAAAACCAAATTGATCCGCTAGACTACCTGCAGGCAGCTTAACAAAGATCCCGGTGATGGTCACCGCCGCGACCAATAGGCCAATGACCGCCGTTGGCGCCCCCAGATGCCAGGCATAGAGGGCGGTCAAGGGACTGCGGATCATTTCGTAGCTTAGCCGCCCCCCAAAACCCGCGCCGCACAAGAGCGGGAACCACCATGATGGACCATCCGCCCGAGGCGGCGTGCGCGCGCCCTCTGACCTGCCGCCATCATCGGCCATGGGCGCACCTGGAAAAGCGGTCGTGCCTCACCTGCGGCATAGAGGGTTTTCCCGGAACCTCCCAGTTGCCACCATAGTGGTATCTTTTGGCCCGTCCTTTACCCATCGCCGACGAACTAGATGATCTCATCCAGAATATCCCGTCCGCAGCAAGACACCCGATAAGTGGTGACCAAGATGCTGCGTGGGCTAGGGATCTGACAGTTGAATGGGCGTTCCGGTAGCACATGCGCGGAATCATTGGGACATATCCACAGATGTATGCTATGTCCCACATAATTCCTATACCTTCCGCAATACACGCAGGGCTAGGGCGGCCGATTGCTTGAGTGTCATGTCTTCGCCCCTCTCCCGATACAAAGGAACAGTTCGGAACACCAGGGCTACCCACGGAGCAGATCCAGACCGTTGGCATCTTCACCACCAAGTCAGGCATGCGTGGCATTGGCCCGCGCAAGATCAGCCAGGATCATGGCGCGCGCATCTTCCGCACCCTGCCAGCCTTGCAACCTTACCCATTTGCCTTGTTCCAACTCTTTGTAATGTTCAAAGAAATGGAAAATCTCGTCGCGTAGATAGCTGGGTAGGTCACCGATATCCTCTATATGATCATATCCACCAGCCACCTCGTGGTGAGGAACGGCGATAATCTTGCAATCAGTACCATGCTCATCCTCCATAAGCAGAACGCCGATGGGGCGCGTGCACATGATGGCGCCTGCCTGTACCGGCTGGGGGGATACCACCAAAATATCGGTAGGGTCCCCATCTGTAGAAAGCGTATGGGGAATAAAGCCATAATTCGCCGGGTAGTGCATGGCGGTAAAAAGGAAGCGATCCACCAGAATCACTCCGGAGGATTTTTCGAGTTCATATTTGACGCTCGAGCCCTGTGGAACCTCGATCACGGCGTTGACGTCATCCGGCACATGCCGGCCAGTCGCTATATTTTTCAGATTCATGATTCACCTTTCTGAATAAATGGAACCCGTATGCTTCGGCCGATTCCGACCGACGCGGGGGCCGGTTAAAGGTCACCCCACTGAGGTTCGGCCAAGCGGAAGCTGTCGTCCTGGTATTGATAGCGCCGCTCCCATGGCCGAGGCGTGAGTTCCGATCGGGTCTGTTTCACCGCCAGCACCTGATGCAGTGCTAACCAGTTACGCCAGAATGCATAGGCGCAACCTGCCATGTAGATGGCCCAGATGCGATAGCGCTTCTCGCCGATCATGGCAAGCGTCTCCGCCTTGCGCCCCTCCATCCGCCGCACCCAGTGGATGAGGGTCTGGGCGTAGTGGACACGGAGATTTTCCACGTCCAACACCTCCAGGTGTTGCCCCGCCATGTCCCGCACCACCCGCCAGAGATGGGGGATTTCGCCGTCGGGAAAGACGTATTTATCCATGAAATCGCTGCCCGAGTGATGGCCGTCCTCATCATCCTGTTGGCTGGCGGTGATGCCGTGGTTCAGGGTCCAGCCGCCCTCCTTGAGCACTCGCTGGATGGCTCCGAAATATTCCGGCAGCATGGCCCGGCCCACGTGCTCGAACATGCCCACCGAGGATACTTTGTCAAAATGCTCCCGCTCGGGGATGTCGCGGTAGTCCTGCAGACGAATCTCCACCCGATCGGCCAGGCCTTCCCGTTCCATGCGTTCCTTGGCGTAGACGTATTGCTGCTCGCTCAGCGTCACACCCACCCCCCGAATGCCATAATTTCGGGCCGCCCAAGACAAAAGCCCACCCCAGCCGCAGCCTATGTCCAGAAGTTTTTCGCCCGGCTGGAGATGGAGTTTGCGGCAGATATGATCAAGTTTTTGCTCTTGGGCCGTATGGATGTCCTCCTCGCCCGTCTTGAAGTAGGCGCAGGAATAGACCATGTTGCGATCCAGCCAGAGGCGGTAAAAATCATTGGAGACGTCGTAATGATAGCGGATGGCTTCGGCGTCCTTGGCCTTGCTGTGGGCGGTGTGATATTTGCGGAAGATGCCGCCCTTGGATTTTTTGGCCGGGAAGGAGTCGCCGAGTTGCTCGGCCACCGCTAGGATGTCCTGATAGCGCCCCTCGATACCAATACCCCCTTCCACATACCCCTCACCCAGCACGTCCAGAGCGCTGCCCATAAGTATGCGCGAGATGAGCTTGGCGGAATGCAGATGCATGGTAACGCGGATGTCCTGGTTGAACGCGTATTCATGGCCATCCCAGAAGAGGATGCGCAGAAACAGCGGTTTTCCGTTAAGACTATTTTTGATGTGGTCCAAAAAGTTGGTGCGTAGATCTTTCACGTTGAGACTCCTGTCCTTTCAAGCCGAATGGCAGAAATACCCGCTCATCAGTGCGAATGTCTGCCCCTAAGTTAACTACTGTCGAACACCCCCGATCGTTCAAGCTCCCGTCAACGTCTGTAACAGCGGGTTACGGGATAAGCCCGCGGTAATCATCACCGCATGAAAAGTGCCCTCCAGGGTGGCAATGGCGCCAGCGCGGCGTCCGAAACCGCCATTCACTGGCTGGCATGCACGCACATAGGCCATGATGGCCTGCGGATACAACGGCGCGATGTGGAGATGCACCATCTGTAGTAATCCCCAGAAGATGGCCTCCAGACGGGTGCTGGCGCCATCGGGGCTGAGACGCAGGCCGAAAGTGGCATCTTCGCAGGCGTGCAGGAAGCTTTGATCCCGCGGGCGATAAGGCTGGCCCAGAAGCCGCTGCAAGGCCCAGGCGTTGCCGCTGTCGATCAGGTTGGGGTGACTGCCGAAGCCTCCGGCGGCGGCCTCCATGTTGTGCAGAATCGCTTCAGCGCCGCTACGCATGATTTCGGGCAGGGGCGCAACCGGGGCGAGCAGGCGCTGCAGTTGGACGCAGCACTGCCAGTCCCGCAGCGTCTCGCTGTCGACTGTGTCATTGCGCCCTGCGGCCTGCGTCGCCCAGTTCAGTAAATTGGGACGCGGATCCCAGAGCGGGGCAGCGGCCAGCAGACTCAGGGCGCGCACACCAAAACTGGCATTGGTCAGGCTGGAATATCGCCCCTGATCATCTTGCAGGGATTGCAGCCAGCGGATCAGCTCGGTGCTGCGGGGAATGGCCATGCCCCAGAAGCGGAGTACGGCAATGGCGTAATAGGTATCCGGCGCGGTGGACTCTTCCACCCCCCAGACCCGGTAGAAGCAGAAGCCGCTATCTGCCGACTGACGACTCAGCACGTAGTTTTGCGCCCGTTCCCAGATCTGAGTGTCGTTCTCCATGATCGAGCCTCCCATCAGCGTCCCGTCCCACCGACCATAATCAATACCAGCACCATGACCAGCAGAATGTACGCGGCATAGGTGTTTACCCGGCCCTTGTGCATGCGGGCAAGGCGGTTCGCCACCGTAAACGCCGCGCTGATCATCGGTTTCAGTACCAGTCGATCACTGATGTTGGTAATGACTTGCCGGTGACTGCGGGTGAGGACGAAGGCGCCCTGGCGTTCCTCGTCTTCCTCGATGTGCGGATGAAAGAGCCCCTGAAAGACGACACGCACCGGCGCGGCGAAAGTGGTGGCGGTGTAGGCCATCTCCGGGCGCAGCCGGGTCAGGCCGGCATCCCAGAGGGTGCTGCGGGTGATCCGCTTATGCCGCAGACCCCGCGCCAGCAGCCAGACGCCGCCGAGCATCAGGGTCAACACCACAAAAGTTAGCATGGTCGACATGGCGTAGACGACCGGTGCGCTGGTCTGATCCAGATGCATGACGACGAGGCTGCGCAGGGGCAGGAAAGCGGCGCCGACGCTGGCGCCGATAGGGTCCAGTGCGTGCCGCACGGCGAGGGGAATGCTGGACTGCGGGCGGAAGAAGTCTGGCACCAGCGAAGCGGTAGGGTTGGCGCCGACCAAGGGAGCGGCCAGCCGTCCCAACACCGGAATGATGAGAGTGGCGGCCAAGCCCAGCAGCAGGCTGAGCACGGCCAGCATCCCCATCGGGATGATCACGGTACATGGGGCCTTGTGCGCCTGTGCGGCACGTTCCGAGCGCGGCAGGCCCATGAGCGCACTACCGGAGAGCATGATGAAGCAGGTCAGCGCCAGACCGGAGGTGAGGGCGAGCAAGGCGCCGGACAGGGCAAAAGTAATACGTACCGGGATGTCAGGAATTTCCACCACCCGCAGCAGGGACTCCAGCAGCAGCCATTCACTGACAAACCCATTAAAAGGCGGGAGTGCCGCAATGGCAAAGGTGCCCACCAGAAAAAATCCTCCGAGCGCGGGCAGCCGCTTCATCAGTCCGCCCAGATCATCGAGATTGTGGGTGCCCGTGGTAGCGTCAATGCCGCCCGCCCCCAAAAAAAGCAGGGTTTTGAAGGTGGAGTGATTGATCATGTGATAGAGGCCCGCGACCATGGAGGCCCCGCCCAGCAGTGGATGACCGTAGGCGGCGAAGGTCAGCCCGGCACCGATACCCGCAGTGGCGATGCCCATGTTTTCTACCGAACTCTGCGCCAGCAGGCGCTTCATGTCCTTTTCCACCAGCGCGTAGATGATGCCGATGAGCGCGGTCAGGGCGCCACTGCTGAGGATGATCAGCCCCAGATTGGGGGCATGCAGGGCAATGGGGGCATCGATGCGCAAAAAAGCGTAAAGGCCGAGATTCAGTGTGGTGCCGGAGAGGATCGGCGAGGTAGAGCGCGGTGCGGTGCCGTGAGCAGCGGGTAGCCAGACATTGAGCGGGATGATGCCCGCCTTCATGCCGAAGCCGAAAAAGGCCAGCAGTCCCGCGACGAGGATGAGGGTGGGCGAGAGATGCGGTATCGCTGCGGCGATACCAACCAACTCCGGGGTGCTGGCGGCAGAAGCCAGCAGCAGCAGGCTCACCAGCCCGGCGAGGCTGCCCAGCTCGGAGAGGGCCAACGTCAATAATCCCGCCGCCACCGGTTTGCTCTGTCGGGTTTCAAAGGTGATCAGTCCCCAGATGGCTATGGCTGCCAGTTCCCAGCAGAAAATAAAGGAGACGATGGTCTCGGCGGAAAAAAAGCCAATCATCGCCGCCAGGGTGAGCATGACAATGGCGAGGAAAAGGGCACGTCTTCCTTGAGGAAAAGTGCTGGCATCCCGTGCGACGAAGGGCAGGGCAACGGCAAAGACCGAAGCCGTAATCAGGATGAGCAAGCCGCCGAGGGGGGTCTGTACGAAGTCGAATGGCCCAATGATGGGCAGGGCTAACTGAATCAGGGGTTGCGCCGCAGGACCACCGATGGCGATGACGCCCTCACTGCCCATGAGTACGCAGCCTGTGGTCATGGTACTCCAAGCCAAGACGGACGGGATACGGCGTCCGGGGAGCAGGGCCAGCAGCGGGCCAGCGGCGAAGAGCAGATAGGCGATGATATAGAGCATCAGGGCTGTTCCTTCAGGGCCGTCGGTATGGCACGCCCGACCACCGTCAGCAGTCCGTGCAGAATAGCCAGCGGTGGTGGCGGGCAGCCGGGAATCCATACATCCACCGGGATGATTTTTTCCAGCCCACCGGCACAGGCGAAGCTCTCCCCGAAGATGCCGCCATTCATAGAGCAAACGCCCATGCCCACCACCCGTTTCGGTTCAGGCATGGCGGCGTAGGCCTTGCTGATGGCGGTGCGCATGGCGTCGGTGATGGGACCGGCGACCAGCAGCACATCGGCATCCCGGGGGCT
Organism: Acidithiobacillus sp.; assembly: GCA_027445725.1. The sequence continues at coordinate 1,949 of DAIAVG010000002.1, read as the reverse complement.
GGCGGTGATAAAAATACCCAACCGGTGCAGGTTGTAGGCGGGCGCATCAATCAGCCGGACTTCGTTGACGCAGGCGCCACAGGCCCCGGCGTCGATATAGAGGACATGCAGGGAGCGCCGGAAGCGGCTGCCCAACGGGGGCAACCCAATCCCGCCGGTACTGGTCCAGGTAAAGTCCTCCGACCAGTGCAGCGCGTTGTCGCCGTGGCGGCAGCGTTGACAGTGAATGCAGCGCGCAAAGTCCACGGCCACTCCTGCAGCGACCGCCTTTAAGGCGTCGGTTGGGCAACCCTGCGCCAGTGCCTCGGCATCGGCTACTTGACCTGCACGCGGCCGCCCCGGCGTGATGCCCGGCGTCTGTTCTTCCGTTGCGGGCCAAGGCGTCGTTTGAATGCCACGTTTTAATCCGTAATAGGGCCAGAAGCTCATCAGCGATCGTTCTCCGCTATGGAAAGACCCCAAGTGGCCAGGATGATGGGGAAGTCCTGAAAAGCCGCACCTTCTACCGCCCGTTCAAAAGCATGCCAGTTGCGGAAGCCAGGGGTTCCGAGGCGCAGGCGCAGCACCTGGCCATCGGCAGCGCAGCGCAGCCAGTGGAAGGTTGCTCCTGAGGGTGCCTCTACCCAGGCGAGGGCATGACCTTCCCGAAGGGGGCAGGCAATTCGCACTGGGCCGGTCGGCACGTCCTGAAGTGCCTGGAGGATCAGGGCAGTGCTGATCTGGCTCTCGGCAAAAAGGACCCGCAGCCGGGCATAACCATCTCCCTCATGCTCCACCGGGATGTCCATGGGCAGTGTCTGGTAGTTGCCGTACGGCAGGGTACGACGCAGGTCGATGGCCCGTCCCGAAGCACGGGCGATGGGACCGACCACGCCATAGGTGTGGGCGAGCTCCGGGCTCAGGGCGCCCATTTCCTCAATACGGTCGAGAAAACTGGAGCTGTTTTCTAGCAGACGCTCCAGTTCTCGCATGCGCCCATTCAGCGTCGGCAGGGTCTCGGCCAATAGGGTGAGCTGCGCAGGATCCAGATCAAAGTTCAAGCCACCAAGCGTCAGCAAACCGAAGAAATAACGATGTCCGCAAAGCCGCGCGCTGAGCCGCAACAGGTCTTCGACAATTTCCTGGGCCATGGCCTTGGCCACGGACAGTGCCGTGGAGCCGGCGATTTCCGCAATATTGGCCGCGTGATGACGGATGCGTTCCAGTTCTGCGATGATCAGGCGCAGGCTCTGGGCGCGGGCGGGCACCGTGCAATCGCCTATTCGCTCTGCTGCCTGACAATAGGCCCAGGCGTGAGCGAAAGCGGAAGCCCCGGCAAAGCGTTCGGCCAGCAGCAAGGCGCGATCCACCGTCTGCCCTTCGGCAATCTTCTCGACGCCCCGGTATTTGTAAAAGAGGCGAGTGTGCAGATAGCGAATCTGCTCGCCCGGGGTCTCCAGCAGCCACAGGCCGGATTCGTTGAAATCCCCCCAGACCGGACCGATGGGGAAGAGGATGGAGCCCTCCTCCTGGATAATTTTCGGCGGTACCCAGTTTGCTCCGGAGCCATGCACGTCGGGCCGTCGACGACCATCGAAACGGTGTCGCATGGGGTCGAGGCCCTCCGGCCAGTCGTCGTCATGCAGTACAAAGTCGCCGAGGAAGGGATGCCCGCTGAAACGCAGGCCGTATAAATCCCAGGCCTCGCGCTCGTGCCAGTCAGCGGCGTGGACGGTGTCACTGATGGCGGGCAATTCCTCCCCCGGACGTACCAGAATTTTCAGTTCGATCAGGCAACCGTCTTCCGGCAGATAGAAAAGATAATGCACGGCGAGGGGGGCTTCGGCTGAGGTTTCTTCCACCAGCAGAGTGGCAAACTCCGCCTGCCAGTGGTTGACCAGTGCAGTGGTCAGGGTGACGAGTTGATCGGCCTTACAGCCGAGTTGCAGCCAGCCCGCATAAATCTCGCG
>DAIAVG010000001.1 GCA_027445725.1 Acidithiobacillus sp. | reverse complement strand
CGGTGGAGCAGCGCCTGCAAATACTCCGCGCGGCGCTGGACATCGCGCTGGAACGGGGCTGGGCGTGGCAACTGCGGATGCCTGCCGGGATGGTGATCGGTCGCGGACGCTCGGGTCTGGATCAAGCCTTGTTGTTGCTGGCGCAACAGCCGCCTTTGCCGGTACCCCGGGAGGCTGATCAGCGTGCTCCCCTGCCTTGGGGATTGCGCACGGCCGGACAGTGGCTGCGGCGCTTGCCGCATCCGGGAGGGGTGGGCTGATGATGCCTGGGCTGCGACTTCCCGCGCGTAGTGTGGGCTCCTTAGTGGCGGCGTTGATGGGTGTCTTTTTGCTCCTCGCGCTGGGTTCGGAGGCGTCACTCTGGGCTATGGGGGTTTGGTTCGTGGCGACCGGTCTCGGGCTGTATGGGGCCTGGCATGGGCGCCTGCCCTGGTTCAGTGCGGCGCAACGCTTGATGCTGAGTCTTTTTCTGCTGGCGCTGGCGTTGCTGCTGGCCGGATGGGGCAACTGGCTGGCGATGGCCAGTCAGGCGGTGCTGGTGCTGCTGGCGGTGAAGGCACTGGAAACACGTAGCCAGCGCGACTTTTATCAGGTGGCGGCGCTGGTGCTGCTGGGCATGGGGGTGGCAGCGTGGCTGCGCGTGGATGTTTTGCTCGGTATTTTTGTGTTGGCGGCCTTATACCTCTCCCTGCTGGGATTGCTCTGGCAGCCTTTAGCCGATGCGGCGGTGGAGCGCACAACGGAAGGGCTGCGCTGGCGGGATTTCCGCTACATGCTGGTCTTCAGTCTGGTTTTTCTGCTGGTGCTGTTGCCGGTGACGGCCATTTTCTTTCTGATATTGCCGCGTACACCGACGCCGCTCTGGGCCTGGGCACCGCCAAGGGGGGCGGCGCATTCGGGTTTCAGCGCGGATTTGTCACCAGACAGTATTGCGCATCTCGCCCTCGACTCCGCCACGGCTTTTCGGGCACAGATCAGTCCGCAGCCCGCTGACCCGGAGAGTTTGTATTGGGTGGGCGCGATCCTCTGGCGCGATGAGGGCCGGAGCTGGGTGCCGGATCCACCTGTCGCCGTGATGCAGGGCGCTGTATCTGCCGACGCCGGCGCCGGTGCCACAGGCGTTCGACAGAAAATCGTTTTAAGCCCCGATAACAGTAATTATCTGTTTGCCTTAGCTGCACCTTATCGTCTGGATATCCCGGCCACCTACCGGCAGCAGGCGGATGGCGTATTGCGTCTGGACAAGGCGCCCGGTTTGCCCATGCGCTATATCGTCTGGTCTGCGCCTGCCGCACCGCGTCTGCTCTCTGCGGCGGAGCGCGCCGCGGCCCTGCAGGTGCCTGCCGACACCAGCCCAGACGTGCGCGCGTTGGCGGCACGATTTGCGGGCGGTAGCGCTGCGGTGGTGGTGCAGCGTCTGCTGCACTGGTTTCATGAACCCTCTTTCCGCTACCGCCTGCAAGCGCCGACGGGCTACCCTCAAGGGCAGGATATGGCGGATTTTCTCCTGCATAGCCACACGGGTTTTTGCGAATACTACGCGGGCGGATTGGCTCTGCTGCTCCGGCTGGACGGAATCCCGGCACGGGTGGTGACCGGTTATCACGGTGGTGAGTACAACCCGGTGGGCAACTACTGGATTGTGCGGCAGAGCATGGCCCATGCCTGGGTACAGGCCTGGCTACCGGGACAAGGCTGGGTGCGGCTGGATGCGACGCCTGCGCTGACGGTACCCGGTCAGGGAGACAGCAATTCCGGTACCTTAGCCCCCGTGGTGGTGCCCGGCGCTCAACAGCTTTGGGACTGGTTGCAATGGCAGTGGATCAACATGGTCATCGACCTGACCCCGGCCAAACAGCGTGCCCTCTGGGAGTCAGCGGGCCTGCAAATGATGCAGATGGCGCAGTCGTCTGCCCATACGCCGCACTGGCCGAAGGCACCGAACTGGCACCGGCACGCCGCGCTGGCTTACAGGCTGGTGGGGGGCAGTGCTTTGCTACTGATGGCCTGGCTGCTGTGGCGCCGCCATCGGGCGGGTAAGGGTAAGGATGTCGGATATTGGCGCCAGCGTGCGGCGCGCGCCTTGCGTACTTTGGGATTGAAAGACGTTCGACCGGGGGTGGAGAGTTTGTTCTGGCAACAGTTGCCCGTGTCTGCGGATCAGTGGGAATCTGTGCGTGAAATCTATCTGGCCCAGCGTTATGGTCCCACTCCGGATGCCGATGGCGACCGGCGTCTATCTGTGGCCTTGGTCATTCTGCGGCAATCGTTGCGAGAAACTTCCTGAACGTTTAAGGCCGCTATGCGGCTCCGTGTTCCTGCTCTTCGGCCACGATCTGGCCGCGCTCCAGGCGGATGATCTGGTCGGCGAGGCGGGTAGTGCGCGGGCGGTGCGCCACGATGATGATGGTTTTTCGGCCATGAAGGGCGCTGAGGGTTTCGGCGATGCGTTCTTCACTTTCGCTGTCGAGGTTGCTGGTGGCTTCGTCAAGGACCAGCACGGGGCGATCCAGATAGAGCGCGCGGGCGATGGCGAGCCGCTGGCGCTGGCCGCCGGAAAGATTGCCGCCATTGCCCTTGATCATCGTTTCCAGCCCGCCTATTGGAGCTAAAAACTCCCAGGCGTGCGCCTGCCGCGCGGCCGCCTCGGCGCGTTCGTGATCGGGTTGAACATCGGCATAGGCGATATTGCTCAGGGCTGTGCCGCTGAAGAGTACGGGCTCCTGAGCCACAAAGCTGAAATAACCCCGGTAATCGCCGGCAGGGAGATCGCGGATAGACTGACCAACCACCGTAATGTCTCCCCCGCTGGGCGGTAGCAAGCCGAGCATTACCCGTACCAGACTGGTCTTGCCGCCGCCGCTGGGGCCGACTATGGCGACCGTGCTGAGAGGCGGTATGGTGAACTGGAGACCGCATAAAATCGCTTCGCCCCCCAATTCTAACTTGAGATCGTGGCACTGCCAGGTACCCCAGGGACGCGGCGTTGGGGAGCGCTGGCTGGCCTCTGCCGGTTGGTCCAGCCAGGCGAAGAGCCGGTCCGCGGCAGAAAGACCTTGTTGCAGTTGATTATTGGCCGAGGAGAGCTGGCGCAGGGGCTCATAGATCATCCCCAGCGCCGTCAGAAAGCTGAAAAAGGCCCCCGTCGTCATCCCGCCATTCACCACCTGACTGCCCCCCAGATAGATGATGACCGCGATACCCAGCGCCGCAATCATCTCCATGACGGGAACCGTCGCCTTCTGGATGCGGGCAATCTGCATCATCAGGTCGAAGTAGTGACGCGCCTGAACACCGAAACGCTGCGCCTCAAAGCCTTCACCGCCCTGACTTTTGATCACTTCGGCGCCGCGCAGACTTTGAGAAAATTGGTCCATGATCTGGCCCATCTGCTCTTGTTGGCGTTCGCCGCGCTGGCGCAGCTTCTGACCGAAACGAATCAAGGGATAAAACGCGATGGGCAGCGTGATGAAGCTGATCAGCGCCAGTTCCCAGCTCATGTAAAACACTACCGCCATGAGCGCGATGATCTGGAAGGTGGAAAGGAAGAAGCGCGCCAGCACCGAGAGGCCTTGCTGCAATAAAGTCAGGTCCAGACTCATTCGCGACAGAGTGCTACCGTGACTGCTGTCGATGAGGGTGCCGAGAGGCAAGCGCAGGGTATGGGCAAAAAGACGCTCGCGCAGACCGCGCAAAACGTCTTCTTCCACCCGGACGAGGGTGATAGCCTGTACGTAATCGGCGCCGCCTTTAACGGCGTAGATCATTATGACGCCCAAGGGCAGCCAGATGAGCATGCTGGCGTTGCGGTCGATGAAGATCCGGTCGAGGACCGGCTTGATCATGTAGGCTACCCCACCGGTGGCCGCCCCGGAAATCACCATGAAGAGCATCGCGAAAAGGATGCGACCACGATACGCGCGGACTAGGCCGAGCAGCCGGTGAAAGCTGGGAGAACGCAATGCGGCGGGTGCGCCAGCGTTGTTCACTCTTCGAGCAGGCCCCGTTTATCCTTTACTTCCAGCCAGGCATCCGCATCTTCGGGCGCCATTTTCTTTTGAACGATGGCTGGCCAGATCTTGGCGAGGCGGGCATTGATTTCCTCAAATTCTTCCTGACCTTCGGGCAGGTCATCGTCGCGGAAAATGGCACCCGCAGGGCATTCTGGCTCGCAGAGGGTGCAGTCGATGCACTCATCGGGGTCAATGACCAAAAAATTCGGTCCTTCGCGGAAACAGTCCACCGGGCAGACATCTACACAGTCGGTATATTTGCACTTGATACAAGATTCAGTCACCACGTAAGTCATGGGGCCAAGCTCCTCACATTTTAGTCTAATGGATTATGACCGGGATCGCCCGGCGGGCTGGGAGCCTATTCTAGCCTAAGGAGGGCGTGCTGCCCACTGGGGAGTTTGCCCATATCCTCCCCCAACCTGAGGCGTAGCGAAATCTGGAAAAGTTCGCTATAGTAAAAATCTGGACTTCATCCTGTCGTTTCAACAGAGGAGAATTACGATGGCTGTATTAGTAGGCAAAGCTGCTCCCGATTTCGTGGCCCCTGCGGTCATGGCTGACAACACTATTAATGAGGCTTTTCATTTTTCTCAGTATATCAAGGGAAAATATGCCGTATTGTTTTTCTATCCGCTGGATTTCACCTTCGTCTGTCCCTCGGAAATCCTCGCGTTCAACCACCGTCTCTCGGAGTTCAAAGCGCGCAATACGGAAGTCATCGCCTGTAGCGTGGACTCCCACTTCACCCATCTGGCCTGGAAAAACACGCCGGAAGAGAAGGGCGGCATTGGCCACATCCAGCTCCCCATGGTGGCCGACCTTTCCAAGAGCATCGCGCGCAATTATGACGTTTTGCTCAATGATGAGGTGGCGCTGCGTGGCTCCTTTCTGATCGACCGCGAAGGTGTGGTACGCCATGAAGTAATCAACGACCTGCCCCTGGGCCGCAACATTGACGAAATGATCCGTATGGTGGATGCGCTGCAATTCTCTGAAGAGCACGGTGAAGTCTGCCCGGCACAGTGGGAGAAGGGCAAAGCGGCCATGAAGCCGACCAGTGAAGGTGTTGCCGACTTCCTGGCGCATCACGGCAAAGAGCTCTGATTGCCGATTATCCTGTTGCGCCCATCGTAGGAACCCGCGTGGGTGAACAGCTAACATGGCCCGGACGTCAACCTGGGCCATGTTATTGCGATTTAGTGCAGGCCACGTCCGGCACTTTCTGCCGCTTCTTCCATGACCACCTTCACCTCATCCGGAAAATCACCTTGAGCCACTTGCTGGCGTCCTTCCCGAAAGAATAATGGCGCATCGGCAGGTAAATGATGCACCAGCGCCGCAAAAGCACGCCGCATTTCCGCTGGATCCTGCGCACGCGTGGCCGTGATGCCCCAATTCAATAACAGAATACGCCAGGGGCGGTGTGGATCAGCGCCGTCCAGATCGGTGCCATAGTCTGCGGATGCGGCTTCTTTCACCCTGCCCATTAATTGGGCCAGGGAACGCAGTTCGTCGGGCTCGCCGCGACTATTGGCCAGAATGGCCAGACCGTTGACGATAGGTTCCAGCGTGTGGATGGCGCCGTGTTGATTACATACCCATGCTGCGAGACTGACGGTGATCATTTCCAGGGCGGCTTTCGCCTGACGCTCACCCAGGCGCTCGGCCCAGGTGGCGAGGTCCATCAGCAGACCGATGGCCAGGTCGCCGATGCGCTCCGGCTCGTCGGCGGGCAGGGAGGGGTCCCAGGAGGCAACATCCGTTGTCAGCAGCGTGAAAAGCTGGCGCAGGGCGTCCACAATCAGCGCCGGGGTGATCTGCTCCCCGGTGGCAATGCCGCTCTCGGCAAAGGCACCGAGGATGGGTTTGGCGTATTGTTCAAAGCGCTTCTGTGCGCCTGAGATGTCCAGAATGGGAGCCACTGCTTGTCTCCGATATGCCCGATGAAGTTGAGCGTGTTATGCTAGCACGGAATGGTGCCGGATTCCGCAGCGAGCGGCATCCTCTTTATTCAGGAATCTTCTCATGTCGCACCCAAACCCCGTTTCTCCTATTGATTTGCATATGCACTCCCTCGCCTCCGATGGCACCATGACGCCCAGCGACCTGGTGCAGCGGGTGCATGCGGCGGGGGTGCGCGTCATGGCACTGACCGACCATGACAACACTGCGGGGCTTGCGGAGGCCAGTGTGCAGGCGGCGGCACTGGATATTCAACTTATCCCCGGCGTTGAAGTCTCCAGCGAATGGAGCACCCAGGGCATCCATATTGTCGGCCTTTTTATTGACCCCGCGAATGGCATCTTACAGGAAGGTTTGAGTCGGATTATGGCCTTCCGTGACTGGCGCGCCTTAGAAATCGGACGTTTATTAGAAGGTACCGGTATTCCTGACGCAGAAGCCGGAGCGCGAGCGATGGCGGGCAGCCGCATGGTGGGGCGTAGCCACTTTGCGCGCTGGCTGGTGCGTGAGGGCTACTGTGCAGACGCGAATGAGGCCTTTGGCAAATATCTTGGGCGCGGTTGTAAAGCCTATGTGCCCAGCGACTGGATTCCCATGCCCGAGGTGGTTGGCTGGATCAACGCGGCAGGTGGATCTGCCGTTATCGCCCATCCCGGCCGCTATAAACTCAGCGGTACCCGGCTGCGTGCATTGCTCACCGAGTTCCGGGACGCGGGCGGCATCGGCCTTGAGGTCTGCTCCGGCAGTCAGGTGGCCGGGGATCGCGAGCATCTGGGGCGACTCGCCCGACAACTGGGCATGGCGGGATCGGTCGGCTCCGACTTCCACGGCACGGATGTTGGCCATGCGGCCATCGGTCAGCTGCTCACTTTGCCCGACGGTGTCAAGCCGGTCTGGGACCGTGCCGGTATTCACCCTCACTGACCGGCCAATCTTGTCGGTTTTTCTGGCGCTTATGCGCATTTCCAACGGCACGGCACTATGGTAGCTTTGCACTCCATTGTGGATCCATATCAGGGGAACGGAGTGCAAAAAAGCCAAGAGCCATCACGCTACGCCAATTGGGGCATGTTGGTGTTGCTGCTGATTTACGCTGGCACCGCATACACCCTCAGTCCATTCGCTGGCCCCCTGCTGATGGGGGCTGTGCTGACCACAGTGGGCTGGCCCTGGCAGTTGCGCCTGGAGCAGGGTTTTCACCTGCCGCGCTGGCTGGGTTCGCTTATACATGCCTTGGCGTGGGTGGCGATCATCATTATCCCTGCGGTCGTTATCGTTGATTCAGTGTTGCCTCAGGTAGCACTGCTTATCTTCCGTTGGCAGTCAGGTGGCCCGCTCGTCGAGGTGCCGCCGGAAGTGATGCAGGTTCCTTATGTGGGGCACTGGTTGCTCGGCCATCTGCATGGGCTGAACGGTGCCTATCTCTCCGCATTGCTCAGTGCCCATTCCGGCCTCATCACCGATTCTCTGGGTCAGCTCTGGATATTCACGTTACATACGTTTTTTGCCGCGCTGACTGTGTTTGCGCTGGCCCTGCACGGTGAGCGTCTCACGGAGGCGCTGCACCTGGGGGCTACACAACTCTGGGGCCGTGATCGTGGCGATCGGTTTTTGGCCGCCTGCCGGGATGCCGCGCGTTCGGTACTGATCGGCCTCATTGGCGTGGGTGTGGTAGAGGGTATGTTTATTGGTATCGCTTATGCTGTCGCCGGCCTGAGCATGTGGCCCCTTTGGTTGGTTGCTACTGCACTGATATCGCCGATACCCTTTGGCGCCACGGCCGTAGTCGGCGCGGCCACCCTCTGGCTCACTTTTACGGGGCATTGGATCGCTGGCCTGCTCGTTCTCGCCTGGGGGCTTATCGTCATTACCGTGGCGGATCTGGTGGTACGCCCACTGCTCACCGGATCGCAGACGCAGGCCCCTTTCTTTCTGGTGTTCTTCAGTATTCTTGGTGGCGCGGAAGCTTTCGGCTTGATCGGCCTGATTATCGGACCTATTCTGGTGCTGTTGGCGCGCGGGGTATGGCGCGCCTGGGAGCGGCGCATTCGCTTGCAGGAGTAGTTGCGCAGATCACCGCGGTTGTGGAACTGCGCAGGCTTTCCGCCCATCTAACCAATGGGTATTATCTTTACGAAATCAGGAGCACATCATGGACTACTCGATGTTGGATCAACAATATAATCAGTTGCAGCAGCAGACCCAGAACAACCTGCAGGCCTTGCAGCAGGTCGCCGGACGGGTGAGCGCCATGGCACCGGATAATATGACCGGACGCGAGATCAATATGGAATTGCGCAGCCTGGCCATGAACCTGCAACAACAGCAGCAGAATGTAGGGATGATGCTGCAGCAGATGGCGCAGCGTATCCAGCAGTTGGAAATGCAGATGCAGGGGATGGGGCAGCAGGGTGGTATGAACCCCAATATGGGGCAGCAGCGTCCTTGGAATGCGCCCATGCAGGGACAGCCGGGCATGGGCAGCGGTTTCCTGGGTAATGTCATGACCGGTTTGGGTCTGGGCGCGGGTTTCGCGGTGGCGGACAATATCGTTGACGATATTTTCGACAACTTCTAAATCCGTATGATAATCGCGCATTTTGACGGTTTCTTGCAGATTGTGCCCTGCTCATGACGCTACCGTTGTCGGCGTATCTGGATCTGGAGTCGTGCGTTCTTGCCTGGGCTGCAGGGCAGGGATGGCGGTTGCAGCGTACCGGCCCTTTGCGACGGGGTGAATGGCCGTTGCCGCGCCTGGAGTTTCTCCGCGACGGCGTGTTGACGCCCGGCGAGTGGGATGCCGCACTTGCTGCCAGTCCCCTGTTTATGGAGTCTATCTCCGGTAAGCGGGAGGCACGGAGTCAGGAAGGTATCGGGGTAAAGTTTTATCAGGCCCCGACCGAATCCCTGGGTTTTGCGCAGATCGCCCATACGGGGCCAGCCGGATTTGTAGCGGTATGTCGCAGCTTGCCGGGCTGGGATGAGGCCCCGGCACCTGACGAAGCGGCGGCTTTTGCGCGTGTTGGTCTGCCTTGTGTGCCGCCTTCCCAGCGTAATCCTGAAGCGTTCACGATGTTGGCGGGAGTGCCGGGTGACTAAAGAATCCCTCTACGGTATCCACGCCGTCAGCGCCGCGCTGGATTCAGAAGAATTGCTGGAGCTCTGGGTGGCGACTGAGCGGAGGACCGATGACCGTGTCGCGTCGTTGCTGCAAAAAGCCACAGAACAGCACCTGCCAGTGCATGAATGGCGGAGCACGGCATTGGGTCGGAGGCTGAATACCGACAAGCATCAGGGCGTGGGCGGCTTACTGCGCGCCTTTCCCGAGCAGGACTTCGAGATGATCCTGGCGCAATTGGACGGCCGTGGCTTCCTGCTGGTGCTGGATGGTGTTCTCGATCCGCACAACCTCGGTGCTTGTCTGCGCAGTGCGGAAGCAGCGGGGGTCGATGCGGTGATTCTGCCCAAGGATAATGCCTGCCCGGTCAATGCCACCGTGCGCAAGGCGTCTGCCGGATCGGCGTCACGCGTCCCGGTCTGTACCGTGACCAACCTGTCGCGAACCTTGTCTGCCCTGCAAGAGGCGGGTTTCTGGCTGGTCGGGATGGCGGGGGAGGGTGCTCAGAGTCTTTATACGCTTGACCTGAATATGCCGCTGGTGGTGGTGATGGGTGGGGAGGAGAAAGGTTTGCGCCGCCTTACTCGCGAGCACTGCGATTATCTGGCGCATATTCCCATGATGGGGGCCATCGAAAGCCTGAACGTGTCCGTCGCCACCGGGATTTGCCTCTTTGAGGCGGCCCGGCAAAGGCGGAATCTGTCTCCCGCCCAGCATGTCGGGCAGGAAAAAATTGCCTGAATCCGCCAGAAGGTCATAAACGCATGCTGGTAGACTCCCACTGTCATTTGGATTTCGATGATTTTGATGCCGACCGGGCCGGTATTCTGGCGCGCGCCCAGGCGGCCGGGGTGCAAGAAATACTGATTGCGGCGGTCGTCGAGGCGCACTGGCCGCGGGTGCAGGCCCTGGCTGCCGAGTACCCTGGCGTGTGGGCAGCAGCGGGCGTGCATCCCAATGAACCCGCAGCAGAGACCCCGGAATGGGAGCATCTGCTCACCGCTCTGGCGGCAGATAAGGTGGTGGCCGTCGGTGAGACCGGCCTGGATTATTTCCGCAGTGAAGGGGATTTGTCCTGGCAGCGGGAGCGATTTGCCCGGCATATTGCTGCCTCCAAGGCCACGGGAAAGCCGCTGATCATCCACACCCGCGCGGCGGCGGCGGACACCATCGCCATGCTGCGCAGTGAAGATGCGACGGCAGCCGGTGGCGTCATCCATTGCTTCACCGAAAACTGGGAATTTGCGAAGGCGGCCCTGGATATAGGCTTTTATATCTCCTTTTCCGGCATTGTGACTTTCAAGAAGTCCGTTGAATTGCGGGCGGTGGCCAGGAAGGTGCCGGCGGATCGCCTGCTGGTGGAGACAGACGCGCCCTATCTGGCCCCCGTGCCGCAACGCGGCAAGCGCAACGAGCCTGCTTTTGTCGTGCATGTCGCGGCCTTTCTCGGGGCGTTGCGGGGTGAGACGCTGGAGGATATCGCCGCGCAGACCACGGCCAATTTCCACGCACTGTTTAAGCACGCGGTGGCGGCATGAAGATTGTGTTCCTCGGTACGGGGTCCAGTGCGGGAACACCAGCGATTGCCTGCCATTGTCCGGTTTGTAGCAGCGCTGATCCGCGCAATCGCCGCCTGCGGGCCAGTATTCTGGTGCAGGATGGGGGTACTAATCTGCTGGTGGATACCGGCCCCGACCTGCGTCAGCAGATGCTGCGCGCCGACGTGCGAACACTGAGCGCCGTGTTTTATACCCATTTTCACGCCGATCATATCAATGGTGTCGATGACCTCCGTGCCTTCAATTTTGCGCAGAAGATCGTGATTCCTTGCCATGCGGATGAGCGCACGGCGATAGAATTGGAAACCCGGTTTCGCTATTGTTTCCTGCCGCCGGATATCACTTGGGCGAAACCTTCGCTATCCATGCACCGGATAGCATCGCCGCAGACCTTTGGTGGGGTTGCGGTGACGCCGATACCCGTGATGCACGGTTATCTACCTATTCTCGGATACCGGTTTAACGATGCGGCATATCTGACTGACCTAAAAATAATTCCTGATAGCAGCCTGACGCTGTTGCAGGGGCTGAAAGTCCTGATTCTTGACTGTCTGCATTACGAAGAGCATCCCACCCATCTTAATGTGGAAGAGGCCCTGTATTGGGCGCGGCGCATTGGCGCAGAGCGGATTATTCTTACCCATATGACCCATGATATTGATTATGCGACGTTGGCTGCGGAATTACCGGACACGATCATTCCCGCCTATGACGGTATGGTCGTGGACCTTTGAGCGCATGCTGCTGATGACCGGGTGTATACAAAAAATATTTGACATCGCTAGCATGAATCCATATATTACGCCGCATCGGGGCCATAGCTCAGCTGGGAGAGCGCTTGAATGGCATTCAAGAGGTCAGCGGTTCGATCCCGCTTGGCTCCACCAAATAAATCATGCACTTAGCAAGTAATCGCTAGGTGCTTTTTTATTTATCTGGACACTTTCTGGACTATTTGCCTGTTAGTTCCGCATACTTACGCCAGCATCATGGTGGTCGGTTGGGCGTATATTAGGGCTTGCGTCATACCCTTTTCTCCATGTCTATAACCACCTGCTTTTTCCTAAGGCCCGGCGCTCAGAGTGTCCAAAATTGTCCAGATGGTAAGTTTATGGCAGGCTTCTACGAACAGAAAGATCAGGATGGCATCACCATTGGCTGGCAGGCTAAAGTCAGGCGCAAGGGGTTCCCCACGCAGACCAAAGTATTCAGAACCAGGCGTGAAGCGACAGATTGGGCGGCAATCATTGAATCTGAGATGGTGAGGGGGACGTTTACGCCTCGTACCGAAGCGGACAGGACCACGCTAGGCGAAAGCTTTGAAAGATACCTGGCAGAAGTTACACCAGGAAAGAAGATTAAAGCGGGTCAAGGTGAATATAGCTTCATTGTAAACTGGTTGAAGCGCCCATTATCAAAGCGATCAATGTCTGACGTTCGTGGTGTTGACGTGGCAAAAGTCATTAGGGATATGGAAACCGAAGGAAAGAGCGCCAATACCATTCGGCTGCACCTGGCGGTACTCTCCCATTTGTTTACGGTCGCAAAATCTAATTGGGGTATGATATCTCTGGATAACCCAGTATCAGGAGTGCGTAAGCCCAAGTTGCCTAGTGGCCGGGAGCGACGCCTGCACCTTGGAGAAATGGGTGCGTTGTTGGGTGCAGTGGATCTGAATATGGCTTGCCTAATTGCGCTGGCTGTAGAGACGGCCATGCGGCGCGGCGAGATAGTAGCACTGACATGGGATAAGGTGGATATCAAAAATCGGTCGATATTTCTGCCTAGAACCAAAAACGGTAATGCCAGAACCATTCCTCTCTCGCCTGCCGCGATAGTTGCCTTGGAAAATGTACCGCGGCGGCGGAATAGTAAAGATGCAAATTCGGTATTTGGATTGTCAGACGATGCAGTGGATAGTGCCTGGGACCGCGCCCGTATCGCTACGGGCATCCCCAGCGGTTGGGGCGATGATGCGCTCCATTTTCACGATCTTCGCCATGAGGCCACCAGCCGCTTTTTTGAGCGCACGGACTTGGATATTATGGAGATACGGGCCATTACCGGCCATAAAAATCTGCAAATGCTCGCACGGTACACCCATTTACGCACAGCCAATCTGGCAGACCGCCTTGCGGGCGGTAAGCGTGGTGGGGTGGTGCATGGAAAAAGGGACAAAGAAGAATGACCGTCACGAAACTGGATTTAACCCGTCATCTATCCGACACGACGGGCCTGACAGCTAAAGAATGCAAGGCGGTAGTTGGGTCATTTTTTGACACCATCCTCGCCACTCTGGCCGCAGGGGAAGATGTGAAGCTGTCCGGCTTCGGGAACTTTACACTGCACGAAAAGCGGGCACGACCTGGGCGGAACCCGAAGAACGGGGAGCCGTTCGAGATTAAGGCCCGGCGGGTGGTGACCTTTCGGGCCAGCCCATTGCTGAAAGGCCGCTGTGCCGGATCTGTGGTTCTGGAGCTACCGGCGTTCGGCAAGGCGGCGGACCGTTACTAACAGATAAGGGGCGCGCCCAAAATGGTTCGCAAACCATGTTTGTCGCGCAGGCGACCAGACTGATTGGCTGGGGTTTTTCGCCGCTGTTGGGTATCATGATACCATTGCTTTGGTCACAGGAACGGTTCATGGTACTCATGTCGCCATTACCGCATTCTTCGCGTTTCTGGTGTGGCTTGAGTTTGAGTTGATCGGTTATTTGTCTATTGGTAAAGGAGGGTGTCAATGAGCTTCGATTGGACCATCATTATCTTTGGGTTTGTGGTTGCGACAATTGCCCTGTATTTCGTTGTTAGGCATAAGAGGCGGGCGGAACTCCAGACGGTGCCTGTTACCTCTTACTCACAGTCCGGTCGTCACAGTGACGAGGAAGTTGCCGTTACCACTTACTCACCAGCGGCATCGCGCTCTTTTTGCTCCTGTATCCTGTCATGCTCATCCTGTGCCTGGGCATACGCCCGATCCGCTTCTTCCGGGGTCCATTCCGGCTCTTCCGATGGAGGTGTCCATCCCTTGGGTCTTCGCCCGCGTGGTATTTTAGGGTAATTCGCGCGAACTTCAGTAAGCATGTCTCGGCATTCTTTCCTTATTTTTTTCCATATTGCACGATTTTCTTCTCGATTGACCGGCTCGCCAGCCTTCCGAAGAACCGTTTTACTTTGGGAGTGGACGAAGCCGACCCGATCTCCATATGCAGTGATAGCCAAACAGATCGCGTCTCGCATGGTTAAGCGATCGTCTTTTTCTGATAAGAATTTGATGATTGAATCGATGTGATGCAAGACATTGGCCGGCAGGTGCACTGTGACGGCCTTGCCATTCAGGTCCCGCAGCCTCTCTCTCTGTTTCTGATATCTCCGCTCTTCAGTCATGATTACACCCTTTTTTGTCAAAGCAATTAATGTATCAGGATACAAAATTTTGTAGCCAGATACAATTAAATTAAGTATCGTAGCAAGATACAATTCTTTTGTATCCAGCTACAATTTAATATTACCGTCACTTCTTACTCACTCGCCGGGGTCCATATATCCGTCACCGGAGACTGCCGACGCTGGTTTTCCCCCTGGTTTTTGGTGATCGCCGCTGGAAAATCTTCACCCTTCAGCAATGGCTGCCAGGACTTCGGCGGCATGATGATGACGGGCCGGACGGGTGCGGCTATGTCCCCTTCATTTCCAATTCCCTCAACACCACCAACCTGACGCGAGGCCCACGGCGCCAATTGACCGCCTGAGATGGCGGGGACCTCTACTCCAGCCTGGCGATACACGACCTGGGCATAATGCCCATCCCCACTGGTATTGCCGCTATTGTACGCCTGGAAAGCTCCATCCAGGCTCTGTGCGCCGTTCGCGCCGGCTTGGTGGTACGCCCTTACCAAGATGCGCTGCGCGGCTTGCAGATTGGCGCAGGGGTTAAAGACCTGCTGAACCGACAGGCCCAGCCAGCTCAGATTCTCGCTATCGACCTGAGCCAAGCCCATGTCCACCTTATACCCCATGCGGATATAGCGGGTTGCTGCGGCAATGGCCGCCTGTTTCGTGGAGAAGCGCATGGATCCTCCTGGCAGGCCATTAACATTGATCGTCCACGGCCAGCCGGAGCTTTCGGCTTGCACGATCGCCGCCATAGTGACCGGCGCGACCTCTGGGGCGCATTTCTGGAGCAGGGCGAGGCCGATCATATCCACCTCGTCCTGCCACCCGTGCGGGTGGTTTTCCGTGTCCATGCGTTTGGATCCGGCGTCAACCCTTCGTGCCCCCGATCATTGAGGAAATCACTCAGGCCTTTCCAGCCGCCATGCATAAAGTTACCAGCAAAGATGGAGGTCACATACAATCCGGCCAGTGCCACCGGGATACCTGGGAAGAAGATCAGCAACACCCATGCGCCGTGCGCGAGGGCTTTGATGCCCCAGCGCACGCCTTCCGCGTAGCCGTAGAACATCCCCGCCACCATCGCCAGACGGCCTGTCAGGATCAGCAGGAAATGGGACAGGTTCAGCAGCCAGCGCACCGGCCATGCCTGGTGACGCTTCCATGCGGTCCATCGTTCCTTGTGGGACGGAGTTGGCTTCCATGGGCGGGTGGTGGATCCAGATGGTGGTGATGGGTTGGGGGAAGAGGAAGCGGCTTGGCGCTTCCGCTCCCACTCTTGCGCCCGTCGATGCAGTTCATCCAGACTGCCTGACGCGCCAAGTGGGGCGTCAGCGTCAGGCTGCGGTGCCAGGTTCGGCTGCAGCCGCGCCCATTCTGCCGATCGCGCCTGTTGGGTGCGGGTGGACATGTAGTTGTGAGCCTCGTTAATCTTCTGCATGGTGGCTGTGTCACCGCCCTGATCTGGGTGATGACGTTTCGCCAGAGCATGGTAGACGGCCTTTACCACCAGATGGTCGGCGTCTGGCCTGACATTCAGGACTGTGGCGGCTTCTACAATATTCATGTTGCAGTACTCCCTGTGGCATGGGTAACGTCCCCCATACCCATTGAAAATACCGAGCGGATTTTACGCCACCAGGTCGCTTGCGCATCTTCTGGCCGCCCGTTTCAGCAGGTGCACAGCCTGGGAGCGGTCTTTGTCAGGCATGGCTCTGATTGCGCGCTTGAGGGCCATGGCGGAGTCCGTGTCATCCTCGAAGGCTTTCTCCATGGTCCTCAGATCCAGCCTCAGCAGCCGCGCCAAGTCCTGGCGATCAGTCTGATTTAGGCAAGACGGATGTGCTTCAGTGGTATCATCAACTTTAGCCTCATCATCCCTTTTCGTGGAGAATGTGGCCTCTATCATCACCTTGCGATCATCAGGCAACATCCTGCAGGCGTGCGCCAGCATCCCCAGCGCACGCTCATCTCCAGCCATGGATCGTCGAACCAGGTCTGGGGCGGCGCTGGTCGCTGCGGCCACTAGAGCGACTGCGGCTTTGTCATCGTGAGGCAGGTCTTCACAGACTGGTGTGTCATCCTTATCCTCACCGATTGACTGCCCCGTATCCTCAAGGTCATCCAGGGATTTCGCGCTCGTCAGGGCGGTGCCGTGCGGGCGGACTAGCCTTTTGGCGGTGATGGTTTCATGCGCGCCATCAGAGGATAACACGATGAAATATTGTGTGTTTTCTTCTTGAGGCCACATATTCCTTTCGACGTGCTGGAAAAAATGCTCGCGCAATGCGGCATGATCTGGGTTGGTGATGATTTTTCTGCCGTCGAGAACCCCGTTTACAGTGTGTGGCTTTGTCTTCAGGTCTGGCGATAGCGGGCGCGTCAGCACGGCGACGCGACGACGGCCATTGCGGTCCTCATGGGTGACATCGATCCAAATTTTGGCATTGTCTTTCAATTTGTTGTCGCCCGTTTCCCAATAGCCGATCTGAGCCGCATGGATAATCTGTTTGATTACCGATGCCTCTGACATGTCCAGTCTTTTTCTGTGCTGAGATGTTTCCATAAAAATGCCGGTTCGCTCGGACCATTGCCAGCAAAATGACAGAAAATTCGCCATGCGTTCCGCGACCGCCAGATCTGTTGGGCGAAGTTCTTTTTGGAGCGCATTGAGCAGTATCCGTTCGTCTACGGCATCCATGAGATCGTGGTACCGTTGATTCCCGGACGCGTTTTTCCTTGCCTGCCGCAGCATTTCGTAGGCCAGTTCCCGTCCCATCTTGAGCTTGGCGCCGGGATCAGCATCCGCCTCGTGGTCCTCCGGGTGGTCCTCCGGGTCTGGGTCGTCAAATTCAGCGTCCGGGGTGCGGATCGGCGGTCCGTCTGCTGGGGCGTGATCCGTTACGTCTGCATCACCATGTCCTTCTGCGTCGTCCGGATCATCGGGGTTGTGGGCCTGGTTCCGCCCATCATCAGGATCATGGTGAATGTTCGTTACCTCAACCTCACCCCCGTCATCATCCTCGTTGTCAACTGCGGCTATGGCTTTTGGTGCCTTTTTTGCAGATCCCATCGCCATGGCTTTGATCTGTGCCCGACCTTGCAGTACAGCAAAAAGCATCGGGAAAAAACCCATTCCGGCACTGGCAATCTTGTTCAGCAGGGTTATGCCGCGCTTGCTGATTTTTTTCAGAAGTTGGTGACTTTCATGTATTACAATTAGAACGATTTCCTTGATCTTATCTGCGCTCCATCCCAGACAGCGTTGCACATCGCGAACTGCGCGCATGCCGCCAAAAGCCAAATAGTAAGCGGTAAATGCCAGGAACTTGTCCCCATTGAACCGGCTGATTAATCCCGGTTTGTATTTTTCTCCGCGATATTGCCCATCCATCAGTTTTCCGTGAGCCGCACCAGAAGAGTCAGGATTGTGAAGGCTTTTCTGAAAAAGTGAACAGGATTTATCCCAAATATCCAGGGCATCGATTGGCAGGCTCATGAAACTTTTGGAGTGCGCCATCCGAGCACCGGCGGTGTCATCAATAACTCGCGCTATTCCAACCGCATGCCGATTGGAAATGCCGCCATCCTGGGCGGATCGCAGGATCAGCGCCGGTATTTTTGAGGTGGGCTTGGCCAGCCAGGTCACGGCGTCCAGTCGCAAGTCTTCGTTTCCCCGGCGGTACCAATCGTCCTGCATAAGTCCATACGCCACCCCAATCGTCATCGCGTCCATGTCCTGCACCTCTGAAAGATTTCGTTATGGGAAAGATAGCGATTGGTGCGCGGCATCGCAATGGACCAAGATAATGATTTTTAACGATAAATTAACGATAACGTCTAAAATCAGCGTATCGTGAATTTATCGTGAAATTTTATGAGGACAAGGCTCCGTGCGCACTCAATGCAGAAAAAAAACCGCCCGGAGGCGGCTTGATGTTGCGGTGAGAGATGTGGCTTACGGATGATAGACGGGCAGAATCATCGTCTTGCTGACCAGCACATTGAAAAGGTACCCCGGCCGGATTTTCAAGGTCGGCGCAATATTCAGATTTTTCTGAAGCATATCTCCCCCAACGCTGTCCATTTCCTGGCTGATAGCCCCTGTTGCGGTTTGCCCCATGCCGGGATTAGATAAAGCGCTACTCTGCTGAGGCTGTGCCAACTGCGCGCCGGCACCAAGCAAGGAAATCAGGAATGCGGAACCGAAAATCTTCATATAGTGGTTGTCGGTGATTTGCGAAAATCCTGCTTCCCCAAGGCCATCTACGCCGCTCATTCCCCGAAGATCAATCGTTTCTCCATTGGGATAAATAACGCGACTCCATGCCACAAGAACACGGCTCTGGCCATACTGAACGCCAGAATCGTAAACACCGATCAGCTTGGATCCCTGAGGAATAACCACCTCCCCAGGATTGAGTGAGTTATAGACGTTCTGTCTGACTTGCGCGGTAATTTCCCCCGGTAACTGACTATTGATGCCTGTTACTAACACTGCCGGAATGACGGATCCGGAAAACAATTCCGAATGGCTCACAGGGCTATGAAGATGCGCCGTAAGATACCCTTCGTTCTTCTCCTTTTTGTTGTGCATCGCCTTGGCGAAAGCTTCATTTGCCGCAGCACCATGAAGGCTCCGTGCACTACCCGGAGCACCCTGCAAATAGCCCGCAGGAATGCCGCCAGCAACACCTGGCGCCGGGTAACCTGGTGCAGGAGATGTTGCGGAGACCGATTGCGTCGCCGGCGTCTTGGCAGCCTCCCAGTTGCCGGTGGAGACCATGGCCGCCTGACCGGCCAGGTGCCGACCTTCCAGTTCCTTGTAATGCTGGGTCTCCAGCCACTTCCGGTACTTCTGTTCTTGGGTCATGGGTGGCTTCTTGCTGGTAGTCGCCGCCGTGGTCAAGGCCGAAGCGGCGACGGTGCCTGAGTGATGTTGCTGCTGTGCCCCATGCGCCGAAAAAGTGGATGCCACCGCCGAAGAAATCGAGCTGGTTTGGGGTCTGGCTTTCAGCTTGGGTGCATTGCCCGCACCGGCCAACTCGACTGAAGAGGACGTACTGGCCGACCCACCATGGAGCCCGGCCATCATGACCCCTCCCAAAATCAGCGCGGCGATGCCTGCCCCACCGAAGACGATGACCTTTTTGCCCTTCTTGCTGAGGCTGCGACCACCCTTGACCTGCCCCTTGATGTTGACCGTGGCAGGTCCGTTTCTGCTGGTCTGTCCTGGGCCATGCAAATCCCCGGACAACTCGTCATCGATGGATGGCAGTGGTGGCAGGAGCCTGTCTGATGGCTGCTGCCCCTCCTGGCCGGAATCTGAATTATTCAAGTCAATCATGTTCCTTCTCCTTTGCCTGTTTTTTGCCTACCAACTGAAGTGGCGCCGACCGGCATGAATGGTCACCACCCGCTTGTTGTCTCCGGTTCCAAGAAGCAGTTTCGCCTCATGGAACAGTTGGTCGATGACGTAATAACCCTGAATCACCTGGAAATTCGTCAACTGTTCCTTGCCGTCCTCCATGACAAACACCGCCGGAGCGTTGCCGTATTTCATGCCTGGAGGCATCTGCAAGTACACCTTGCCGGCCGCAGAAAATATCCTGACTGGCCGGTACCGGTGCGGCCCGGTGACATAGTAATCAAAGTCCAGATCCGCCGGGTTGATGTTCGGAAGCGTCATGGTCGCCTTGCGCTGCGCGGCGGCATTGGCCTGATTCTGCATGGCAACCCCAACCACCGCCTTGTCCCAGTCCTTTTGAGGATCATAAAACCCAACGGTTGGGACAAACTTGGCCTTATCACTGACCAGTGTCAGGTCGTAGATTTTGCCTGTGGTGGCGGCGATGACCAGATTAGTGGTGATGCCCTTCTGCATGGGGCGCACCAGAACCACGGCCTGATTTCCAAGCTGCAGGTTGGTGGCTGTCCAGCGGATCTTATCCCCCAACGCCGAACCGGCGATTTTTTCTCCAGGCAAGAGCTTGATGATGGTGGTATGCAGTGGGGAACAAAGGATATCCGGGGTGGATTGCCCATATGGATACAGCACCTCACCATTATTTCCGGCGATAGCGGAAGCGGACCCTGTGTCATGCCAGACTTTGGATGCTTGGGCGATGGCAGACTGTAGCGTCTTGGCTGATGCCGTGCCGGGCACCTGGTCATGGATCAATTTATCGTAAACTTGCTTGCTGTTCTCCATCCCATGGGCTAAAGCCAGAGGGGATGCGACAAGTATGGCGATCGCCGCGATGATGGACTGCTTTTTCATGCTTTTCATGTCACTACTCCTTTGGATTTAACCGTTAATTGCTGCTCAACACTTTGGTCCAGGTGATGGATTGCACGTAGATGCCCAAGGGATTCAGCATGGACGCCTGGGCGGTACTGGCGATCTTCTTGTCAATGCCAACCGTTACATTACCCTTGTAATTCATAGTCCCGTCGCTCTGCCCATTCTGGTATTTCGTCTCCGTCCAGTTCACCTGATACGTGTTTTTGGAAATCGGCAGGATGCTAGTGATATGAGGAGAGACCACGTAACCCGCGTCAGCCGTCCAGGATTTTTTGTACCATGGGTTGATCTCAGCGGCCGTTTGGGTGGAAGCCATGGCGTAAACCTGGGCGAGTAGCTGTTTTTGAGCCATGGGGTCGGACAGCATGGACCGCCAATTCCAGACCCAGGAGGCCACTTGCGCCTCGATGATGCGCTGGTTGATAGCACCACCTGTCACCGGCTGCGCCATCGCGATGGGGTTGCCCATTTTGTCAATGGCGACCACGTAAGGCTGAATCTTACTTTGCGCACCGATGTATGCGATGCCGGCGACGGCGACACCCGCGACGGCTATTGCCCCGAAGGCCATCAATTTCCAGTTATGAGCGCGGGCCAGAGCGTCTCCCTGGCGATCGTCCCATTCTCTGCGGGCGTTGAGGTAGGGATTGCTGGAACCCCCACCGGTCTTCGTGTTCTCTGTAGTGCTGTTGCCCCAAGCGTTGCCCCAATCCATGGTTGCTCTCCTGATCGCTATAAATTGATGAGTCTTTCCTGCTAACTATTGGGCAGTGCTTCACCTGATCACTGTTTTTTTGCGTTAGGGTGGTGAACGGGTAGCAGGAAAGAGAGACCTTCCTTTCCTGATGCCACCATTCCCTTCCCGTGTGAAAATGGCGTGAAGGCGTGTGAAACAGGACTGTGATATGGTTCGGAGAAGGACGCATTGCCGTTGAGCCGCCGTAACTGCCCTATGGCGAGCTTTGTTACGTTGGTGATGGTTTGGTGTCACACCTGCCGGTTTAGTGCAGCAGAAGGCAAATATGAAGGACTTTTTTTAGATGACACCCACAAAAAAGGCCCGAATGACCGGGCCAAGGGCTTTTGCCATGGAAAAACTATTCAGTGTGCGTGATGCGTGGTCCACCCGCTCCCGCACCGCCGCCATCATTTGGAAATCCGTGCGGACGGTTGCGCTCCTTGACCTTGTCCAAGGCTGACAACGTTTTTTCATGGTCTGGGCGGGTGTCAAATCGCGGTCCGTTGCCCTGACCAGACAGGTTGCCTTTGCCGCTTCCGCCGCCGATGCTGTCACCTGAGCCTTTGGACGGCACGCCCGCTGCCGTGGAACCCAGCTTCTCACCGGGAATGCCTGCAGCCGTGGAGCCCTCGCGGTTGCCCGCGCTGGTGGTGCTTCCCATCCCCGCGCCTGCATTGGGGTCACTGGGGCTGGATCCGCCACCAGTACCGCCACCCACGTTGCCACTGTTGTTGGGGCCATCCGGCGCGGCACCGAGGCCAACGCTGTTGCCCTTGCTTGCGTCACCAGGCTGTTGCGCTCTGACCCGGTTGGCGAAGTTACCGCCAGAGGTGGTCTCACCATGCCCCTGGACGGCTTTGTCTCCAAGTCCGGCGGCAACCTCCTGCGCCTTGCGACCGGAAACGCCCTGAATCCTTGCACCCGCCATGCCTCCTACCGCTTTGATGCCATGCTTACTAGCCGTGCCCATGCCGGACGCGGCCTGACCCATCATGCCTGTCAAACCGCCCGCCATTGCCGCTCCGGTTGTTCCCGCGCCGAGCCCCAGGATCCCGGATTCACTCGCTGCTCCGGCACCCTCCTGGAAGGCCGCACCAAGTCCTTTCATGCCGCCCATCGCAGTGTTGGCCGAACTGGCAACGGCATGAACGCCTTTGCCCGCGCCGATGGCCGAATTGGCCAGGGATGCCGCACCCATGGCCGCACCCGCTCCGGCGGCAACCACGCCACCGGCAATGGCCGCACCGGCGGCACCGACGTTGCCAAGGGAGAGGGAAGGGGAGCCGTTCATCATTGATGATGCCAAGGACGGGACCATAATCGCCAGCGCGCCAATGATCAGGGTGCCCACACCGATGTTGAACATGTCAGCCACGGGAACAAACACATTGGATGTCCCAAGGTGCAAGGCGTTCAAGGCGTTCGACCAGATCTGCATCATGGAAAACGCAAGCCCCGTGATCAGCTCGACAACCATCAGTTTGATGCCCACCGACACCGCGTAACCGAAGTATTTTTCCCCCCATTGACTGGTCCATCGGGAACCCATGAATCCCAACAAAAAAGCGCCACCGCCGATGATGATGAATGCCTCGATGAGCGTCACGATCAACTGAAGGGCCAAAATGAGTGTGCCGACCAGGATCAGTATTGCCGTAATGCCCGCCGCCACGGCGAGAACAATGGACTCCGCTGGATGCCACCCGGATACTGCATTCATTGTGGCATTGATAAGTCTTGCACCCATCTGTATGCCGTCCATCAAAATGGCGTTCGGCGACTGTATCGGCTGCCCGCTGATCTGTCCTCCAATATCCCAGAACGACTGGATGATATCCGGTATCCAGGTCGGCGCCTCAATGATCAGCGTATAAAAAAATGATAGGGAGAGCACCTTAAAAAGGACGCCAGTCAGGATATCCGGGAGATCGTTTTTGCGTAAAAGAATCGTCGCGCCCGACCAGACGAATTCCAGCACGGCTAAGGCTCCGAATATCTGAATGGCGATATGATCCGCCGTGTTCATCCATCCCGAAGTCCCGGACTGAAACTGGTTGACCAGCGAGTTCAGTCCGTTATTACTGAAATTTTCCAGGCTCATTTGAAGCTCTCCTTTCGTTAGAGACGGCCCGGTTATTTATGGCGTCCGGGCAATTTAATGGGCGTAATCGCCATCATGTTGGTGTCGGTGGCGGCATCGTTCGCTTTCATATACGCCTTGAATGACGCGGGCTGATGATGGGTGCGCGCGTGGTGCGATGAGCATCCCGCGAGAGCCATTGTGGCGGCCATGGCGATAACGGTAAAAATGGTTTTCATGTTCATGATGAATCTCCTTGGGATCAGGTTGGCGAGGGTCTTCCCCTCACCCTATGAATAAAGCGAGCAAAAAATTACGGCGCCGTCGCCGTGGCTCCGCCGCCGGGGATGGTGATCGGTGTGATCGCCATCATATTAGTGTCGGTGGCGGCATCGTTTTGCTGTATGTAGCTGTTCTCATCGTTCGTCGCCGCCTGCTGCTGGTTCACCTGTTGAGCTTCATAGGCGCCCATGGCCGAATTGGCGGCCATATCCTCCTGCTGCATCTGCTGCAACTGGTTGACCTCCAGGCCGGCGATCTGGTTGCCCGCCTGCAGGACCTGCATGCGCCCTGCCGCCGACTGGCTGGCGTTCTGGATGGCCTGCAAGGCGGATTGCTGGCTGGAGAACTGATCAGCGACCATTCCGTTTTGCGTCAGCAGCGACTGGATCTGACCGTTGGTGTCGGTGGTCCAGGTCTGCATCTGCTGGCCGTAGTTGTTCCCGATGCTGGATGCCTGGGGATAGGTCTGGCTGAACTGGCTGGCGATATTCTGGCTGGCGTAGCTCAATCCCTGCGCCTGCCCAGCGATGTTGACCAGATTATTGAGGTCGCCCGAGACGCTGGACCACATCTGGGTCGGCATACTTTCCAGGTTCTTGGCCTGGTCATAGACCATCTGAATCTGTTCCTGGACCTGCTGCGCCTGCTGGGCCAGTTGCTGGACGGAGGTGATCTCCTGCACAATCTGCTCAGGCATGGTGGCGCCGCCGGTCAGGGTGCCCGCGAAGGCGGAAGCCGGAGCCAGGGCGAAGACGATGGCGGAAATGAGTATGATATTGCACGGTTTGTTCATGGCAATGCTCCCCTATGAATAACGTTTCCTGTTATCTGTAGGGCGAAGCGGAACCTGATCGCGGTTTGCACCCTGTAAGGGTTGCGCCCAAACGGTGGTGTTGGGGTTTGGGAGAAAGAAGACTTGGCGATGCCTTTTCTTTTCCGTCGACCCCACACACCTCATGAGGATGAATTGGCAGGAGGACAGCAATGAGGTTAAAGGGCTAGAACAGCACCGAAAACGACCAGATGCAGGCACCCACGAAGGCGGTCAGCATAAAAAGCGTGAAGAACAGAAAGCGGAAGAGGTCACCGAAGAGCCGGGAAACGTCGGCGCGGAAGGTAATGATCTGGATGAAGTCCCCGCCGATCATGACCAGGGACCACAAGAACCAGACGGTTAGTACGATCAGGGGTGACCACGCCCCGATGACGGGGTGGGCCGCCATCAGTTGCCCCGGCAAGTCCAGCAGTTGGGACATGATTGGAAGCGTGGTCATGTCCAATCATCCATGTTTTTTTTGGGCCAGCAGCTGTTCCTTCAACCATTCCGGCATCGGCGGCGGCTCCGTGGGTGATGCAGATCCGTCATACCCGGCGCGACACTCCTCCGCCAGACGCCAGGCGCCGGCGTAGCCGTGCTTGAGCACAGCCCAGCTTCTTTTTTTCTTCTGGCCATCGGCGCTGATGGACGCTTCCCAGTTCACAGATCGTATTTTTCCATGACGGCATGTCCATTTCAGTCTCACTCCAGCGTGTCCTGATATATTGCCGACCCTTGGTTTTCTTGGTTTTCTTGGTTTTTTTGGGTTGATCGGATGTGATAGCCACTCCCTCACCCACTCCGGCATGGGTGGCGGATCCTGGGGCGACGGGAGACCGTCATACTGCTCGCGTCTGGCCGTGGCCAGACGCCATGCCCCTTCGTAGCCATACTTGCTGATGAACCAAAACCTCGTTTTGCGCTGGCCAGCGACATTGAACTGTGCCACCCAGGATGGGTAACATTTTTTATTCTGGCGGACACTCATTAGGTATACCCCAGTGCGACCGGACTTTTTGGCAGGGGTGGATGCTAGCCACTCCCTCACCCACTCCGGCATGGGTGGCGGATCCTTTGGTGACGGAAGCCCGCCGTGTTTGACCCGCTCCTCCATTGCCAGGCGCCATGCCTCTTCGTAGCTGTAATCCCGCAGATTGAAACTTTTTCTTTTGGAGCGGCCGCCAACCGGGACTCTCACCACCCATGTGATGGATGAGATCGCGCCGGTTACACTATGCACACGTAGCAGCGAGACGCCATACCTTCCTGACGCCGATTTGCGCCTGGTGATCAGGCCGTCACGGAATTTTTGCGCAGCCATCAGCGCCTGGTTCCTTCCCTGGTAGCAAATGTCGGTGAATGTCTTGTATATCGTTGCCTTGCCTCCGACAGGCCCTGGAAGGGTGACCTTCCAGCCTTCGGTTCTGTTGTTGTCGATGCGGGCGATACGATACATCGATCCCGTGTCTTTCATGTTTTTCTCCTTTGTTTTACGGATACTGCTGCTGGTACTGCGGCGCCGTGGGCATACAGGTGTATCCCGGCGGGCACTGCGGATTGTTTGCCGGCGGTGCGTAGTAACCCTGCTGTGGCTGCTGATATTGCTGCGCCTGCTGCTGGTTACCGACTCCATAACCTGCCAAGCCGCCCACTCCGGCACCAATAGCGGCCCCCGCAAGGCCTGCTCCGGTCTGGTTGCCGATGACCGCTCCGGCCAGAGCGCCCAACAGGGCACCGCCAGTAGCGTCGGCGGTTTGGCCGTTGGACATGTAGGGGTTATTGGCACAACCGGTCAGCAAAAGGGTGACGGCGGCCATGCCGGCGATGGTGATGTTCCTGTTGATCTTCATGGGTAGTCTCCTTTGGGTTCGCACCCTGCAAGGGGCATATGGCCCCGTTGCCTATTGAAAATACCGAGCAAAAAAATACTGAAACGGCTCTACTGAACAGCCTCCAGCACCACAGCGGTACCATAGGCGACGACCTGTTCCATGCTCTGGCCCTTGCCTGAGTCGAATTCACCGGAATCAAAACGCATACCGATGACGGCATTGGCGCCGATCCCGTCAGCCTGCTGCAGCATGGATGCGATGGCCTCCTGGCGGGCCGCAGAGACCAGATTGGCGAAACCTCCCTGCTCGCCGCCGAACGTCGCGCGGAGATTGCCCAGGGCGTTGCCGACGAAATTGCGGGATTTGACAGAAACGCCATAGACGGTACCCAAGGCGCGGACGACCTTGAACCCCGGGATGGTCTCGGTGGTGACACAGGATGATTGGGGTGCGTTATTCATGAAAAGACTCCTTTTTGAGATACTGTTCACAGACTGAAACATCTTTAAGAACGCGTCTGATTGCCGGTGTGCTTTCTTGCGCCAGTTCCATTACCTGCTGGCTGATGCACAGGGCTATTCTTGCCAGCATCTCGACTTTCTGCGGGTCACCAGCACGGACGGCGTGCAGTATGGCCTGGTTGATGGCCTGGTTCAGAATGCCGTTGCCGTTCATTTCCATGCTCCATGGGGCCAATTGGCCTCTTATTCCCGCGTCTTCCGTTCCTTCAGCATGCGCCGCACCTGGACCCGAATTCTGATGCGGTGGGCCTCGATGCGTATCCTGCGCCGGAATTTTTGTCTGCGTTCTTTCTGTTCTGGGGTGAGTGGCTTGGTCATGATGTACTCCATTGGTAGTTGAAAAGTGTTCATTATCTATACGGCATCACGCCGCCTGTTCGCCGTCCATTTCTTCCTTCTTCCTTTTGCCAGCCTGAAGTGCGCCTGCCAGCACGTCGCTGGTGATCTCCTGCTTGCTGATCAGTAGCGCCTTGATCTGCTCGTCGATGGTGTCCGGGATGGTGGGGACATAGATCTCCACCCGGCGGTTTTGGCCGATCCGGTATGCCCTGTCCTCCGCCTGGGTCTGGTCAGCGGGTGTCCATGGCCGGGAGACAAAGAATACATACGTCGCTGCGGTCAAGTTCAGACCGACCCCAGCCGCCTTGATGTTGGCCACGAACCAGCGGCAGGATGGATTGGTCTGGAAGGTCTGAACGGCTGCATCCCGCTTTTTCCTGGACTCCTTGCCGGTCAGACGGACGGCCGACCCCATGCCGGGGTGCAATCCCCGGGGCAACTGGCCCATGAACCATTCCACGGTCGCCTCGAAGTTGCAGAAGATGATGGCTTTGGCGTCCGGCTGCAGGTCGTTCATCATCTCCAAGATTGGTCCCCGCTTGACGCGCTCCAGCCATTGTCGGGCGAGGTTGATCTTTTGAAGTGGTATCAGCGTGTCGTCATCCATGAAGTCCCTGTACACGGCCATGTCGTCATCATCGGCGGAAAGCAGCGGCTCCTGCCGGTACTTGCCCTCCAGGGTCAGGACGTCATCCTTGAGCCGCCGGATCATCCATTCACTGATCCGGTCGCCCAGGCCCTTGCGGTCATTGCGGGTTTTGGTGAAGTGATCGCTGAAGGTTTTGAGATCGACCTCTCCGGCTGGATGCCCGGAGAGCCTCAGCAACGTCCAGGTCTCTTCCGGCTTGTTCAGCATGGGGGTGGCCGTCAGCAACCATTTGCGCTCGGCCCGCGTCGCCAGGTCGAAGGACGCCTGGGTGCGCTGGGCGGACGGCTCCTTGAGGTAGTGAGCCTCGTCGAAGGCCGCGACAATGAATTTCCAGTCATGATTGGCGTCCAGGGAGACCAGTAGCGCATTCAGACGCTCGTAGTTGACGATCAGCCACTCCGGTTGCGTGTCAGGGATGACGTTCTCGAAGATGAACGGCTCCGCGTCGGGAAGCACCATGCGAATCTCACGGCTCCAGTTGTCCTTAAGACTGGCGGGGCAGACGATGACCTTGCCACCCGATAGGTGACTGGCGGCGGATACGGTCTGGCGGGTCTTGCCCAGCCCCATGTCATCGCCGTTCAATGCGCAGGTCCTGGTCAGGAAGTGACGCACGCCGTCATTCTGATGGGGCATGAGCGCATGCCGGACAGCCAGATTCTCGATGACGCTTTCCTCCACGGGCAGCAGGGCCATGGGCTCATAGAAAGCCCGCTGGATGGCGGCCTCTCGCGCCGCCTTGGCCTCTTCCATGGCCTGGAGTTTGGCCTTTTCCTCCGCAGTCATGCTGGATTCCGCCGGCATCTCCGCGCCATCGACCTGCAATTTAGCGCGCTCGGTTTCCACGTCGTCCTGATCTACTCCGACCAGGTAAGGAGTCCAGCCGCCAGCGGCGGGTGTGAGTTGGAACGGCTCGCCGAAACCGTGGACGGCGATGTACCGCTCCGGGATGGCGACGTCATCCAGCAGCGCCAGGACATCTGCTTTCTCTCCCATGATGCTCCATGCCCCGACCGCCACGCTCCACTGCGCATGCCGTGAACGCTTGAGCGCGTCGATGGTGGTGGGGTCATAGGGAAAGGAAAGCAGCCATGGACCATTTTCATGCTTCTGATCCAGCCGTGGCCGGACGGCCATGGCCCAGAAAGGTTCCGGCTGTTGCAGCGCTTTGCCCAGGATGGCGAATCCCTGATCCACCGGGTGCTGATCCGGCCAGCCATCGTGTAGTGCATCAATGACGGCGCGCGCTTTATCCAGCGGTCCGCACCAGATCTTCTTTTCCCCGAGCCATGCAAAGCCATGTTTTTTGATGACCTCCTTGCTGGCTGGGGTGGTGAATTTGTCGTAGGCGACCCAGAGACCCAACCGCTGGCCGTCACTGTACATGCCGCGCCAGAGACTGGCGGATTTGGTAGGCGGCAACTGAAGTCGCGCGCGCATTTCATCAAGTGCCACTGCCATGGTCGTATCTCCTGTTCATGGTTCCCGTTATCTGTGGGGACACCGTGAGCCTGCTGGGCGGCTGGGGTGGTTCCCGTTATCTCTTGAAAATACCGAGCAAAAAAAACACGGGACCAACGGAGACACAGGAAAGAGCAACTGTTACCGTTTGGCGTGGATCTCAATCCAGTCCAGCGCCTCACGGATGGTCCGGCACACTTTCAGGTTTTTGCCCATAGGTTCTGGATCGCCGCGATAGACTAATTCCCAGCCCCGAACCACGATGCCGTCACTCACATTCAGCAGCCAGTACTGGGGACCGTACGGTCCGGGATGGCGGTCACGGAGTTCTTGGTTGATTCGGTGAGTGGCCTGATCCTTCATCACGAACGCTCCAGGGCGACGATCACGTGAATGGCGTCGTAGACGTGAATGTCCAGGTGGTGAATACCGGCCATGGACATCAGGTTCTCCACCAGCGACACCGCTTCCTTCCGGGTCCCGGTGATACTGCGCGGGCCAAGGTTCTTCCAGGAGACCACGCTCCAGGTTGGAAGCGCCGCCGACGCGACGGGGGCCGACACCACTTGTGGTGCTGACGCCGGAGTTTCCTGCGCTGGCGTTGCCGGTTCGCAGACTGAGCTGGTGGCCACGATGGCGGAGGGAGTTGGTGCGTTGGCGGCAGGGGAACGATCGGGGTTCCCTTCCTTCCGGACAGTGACCGCCGGGGGGCTGCTCTTTGCCCACTGCCATCCCTTTGGTGGGAGCGGCAGTGGCGTCGGCGCTGCCACCACCCGCATCATCGCGGGTGGAGTGACCGGTGACGGTGCAGAGTTTATCAACGGATCATGAAAGTAAAACATGGCGATAGCTCCTGTCTTTGAAGTAATGCATGAATCAGTACGAATCCCAGAGCTCGGCAGCCTTGGTCTGCCCGCGTTCCCGCAACCACTGTGCCGGCCACTTCCAGTCGTAGAGGTCCCGAAGCTCCCGGATGCGGGCGATATCCTCCTTTCCGCTCGCGCCGACGAAGGCCAGCTCCGGGCCGGACAGCCCGAGTTCAAAGAGGCGCCGCCCATCGGGGTGCATCATGTAGTACTGACGTTTGGGGATGGCATTGGCCAGAATTTCGATCTGGCGCTGGTTCAGCCCCACGGATTCGTAGAGCGGACGCGACTGATCCGTCATGGCCTCTGGGTTCGGCAGGAGTATCTTGGTCGGACAGGAGTCAAAGATGACATCCGCGATACCGGACTTGATCAGGTCGGAAAGGCTCTGGGTCGCAAAGACGACGGCAACATTGGCCTTGCGCAGAACCTTGAGCCATTCCCGGATCTTGGCCTTGAAGGTGTCATGTCCCAGCATGACCCAGGCCTCATCCAGGACCAGCAGCGTTGGCTGGCCTTTGAATCGCTGCTCAATCCGGTGGAACAGGTAAGTCAATACTGGCAACAGGACTTTCTCCCCGAGATTCATCAGGTGCTCCATCTCGAAGACCTGGAAGATGTCGTCACCCAGGCCGTCACTCTCGGCGTCCAGCAGATGCCCCGCTGGGCCTTTCAGGGTGTAGTAATTCAGTGCGCTGCGCAGTGTGTCGTCCTGGATGATGGTCACCAGTGACCCCAGGGTCCGCTGACGCATTTCCGTGGTGCTGGATCCAAGCTGGACGATGCCGCGATAGATTTCATCGCGCATGCGGGGCGTGACGGCGATGCCTTGCAGTATCACCAGTCCCTCGACCCACTCCGCCGCCCAGGATTGCTCAGAGGGTTTGTCCACCATGCCCAGCGGACAGAACGCCAGATCATGGGCGTCACCGGCAATGTCGTAGTGCTGACCACCGGCGGCGGAGACCAGGGGCAGCATGGAATAGCCCTTATCAAAAGCGAAGACCTGGGCGTTGGGGTACCGGAACTGCTGGGCTACCAGCATTGCCAGAAGGGAGCTCTTGCCCGTGCCGGTAGGGCCGAGAATCACGCTATGCCCAATGTCCCCCGCATGAAGCGAAATGCGAAATGGCGTATTGCCGTCCGTATTGGCGTGCATCAGCACCGCGCTGTGTGGTGGATAGTACGGGCAGGCGTTTTCGTCCGGTCCCGGCCAGACGCTGGTGAACGGGAGAAGGTGGGCGAGGTTGAGCGTGTGGATCAGGGGCCGCCGGACGTTGGCGTAGACGTTGCCCGGCATGGAGCCCATCAATGCCTCCACCGCGTTCACGTCCTCAATGCGAACTCCGAAACCCGCGTTTTCGATGACCTTCTGGACTTCGTGCGCCGTGTCCATGACCACCTTCTCGCTTTCATGCGCCAGCAGGATGACGCTGGTGTAGTACCCGAAGCGCACCGCGCCGCTGGACGCCTCCGCCATGGCAACCACGGTATCGTTCGTCTGCTGATCGGCGTGGATATTGATGTGTGTGGCCTGCCCGCCCTGACTCTCCCGGACGACATTGAGAGCTGATTTCCGCTTCTGGCTCCAGCGTGACCGATACCGGTTGATCTCCTTCTCGGCCTGAATCGGATCCAGATAAATGAAGCGGTTGGACCAGCGGTAGCTGACGGGTAGTCGGGACAGAAAATCCAGAATGCCCGGCGAGGTCATGGCCGGGAATCCTTCAATGGCGAGGCAGGCGATGGCCTGGGTGTCGATTCGCGGATTGAATCCGGTCACCAGTTCGTGCCGACCCAGCACCGAGTCCAGATACATGGGGACCATGGAGAGCCGAAAGGGCCGGTTGCGGAAGCTCACGCAATACTCCAGGTATTGCAGAATTTCGCTGTTGATGATTTCACCGGTCCGCTCGTCCAGGATGTCTTCCATACGGCGGATTTTGAGGAAACCCGAAAGCCGTCCCTGTATCTCGTTGATGCGCTCTTTGAAGCGCTTGAGGTTATCACTGCCCGGGGTGCCCTTTTCCCCGCCGTCCACCAGAAAGGATCCGGCCTTGGTGGCGGCGTCGGGAGCCGGGAAATAGGTCACCGTCAGCACGAAGCGAGAGGTGTATCCCGCGCTTTCGGACTCAAAACGCACGCGCCGGACATCATCGATCAGGCGCGTGGTGCGATCCGGGAAGTTCGCTTCCGCGGCATAGCCCGGTGCCGGGATGCGGATGGCGTCGCAGTTCAGCACCCAGCCATCCCCCATGGACAGGGCGGTATTGATGCGGTTGGACATAGCCGCCAGCTCCGCATTCGTCGCCGAGTCCAGGTCGGGGCCGGTGTAATAGAACCCGGCCATGAGGCTGCCGTTCTTGTTGAGAATGACGCCGTTGTCCACCAGCGCCGCCCAGGGCAGCAGGTCGGGCAGGCCGTAGGCTTTATTGCGGAATTCTTTCAATGATCTCATGTCCAGTTCTCCTGATGATGCTTATTGAATGGTGCGATTCGGCGCGAAAGGCGTTGCCGAAGCCGGATAGTATTTTTTGTACTTCATGTGGCGAAGGCCGGTTTTGCTGAACAGAGGGTCGAACTTCGCCAACTGCGCCAGGCCCCATTGCCCGAAAACCCAGAGCAGGACGCCGAACACGGCGGCCCAGAGTTGAGCCAGGGAAATGATGAAGACGCCGGCGATGACGGCCAGAAACGCGACTAGTTTGCGTTCGCCGCCCATGACCAGAATGGGCTGATGCAGCGCCTGATGGATGGTGATTTCCTGCTTTGCGGTGGTGTCCATGTTCTGTCTCCAGATGTCCGTTCTGTGATGTATTGGGCTGGGCGTAACCTGATCGCGATCTGAAGACGGGTGGAAATGCGGTTACGGGAAAAAAGCCGCTTACGGCGGCGAGTCGGTCGTGCCCTGGGGTGGAAAACGCAAAAGGTCCCCATGCGTGACTGTCGGTGTTAACTTACGGAGCAATGGCACCATTGCCGCTTATGCTGATGGTGATATTGGAACCACCGGCGGTTGTGGAACCGTAGGCCGTGCCATATCCTTCGGCGCTGACTGCGGCGGCAATATCCGCCTGCACCGTCGTTGACGTGCAAGTATCGTCTACGACGATGGCTGCCGATGTGGCGGTGGATGCAGGGTCAATAATGTTCGGCGAAACCCCGATTTCTCCACACGCCCCGGGCGTACCGGAAACATAAGCCGCAACCGCTGTGTCAGCCGGATCATTCTGGGTGCCAAGGTCACCACCAGTACCCGTCATTGTTGTGGATTGTCCCGCCTGCGCCGCCGCCACCGCGGCTGACACCGCCGTAACGGCCTGATGCAGGTTCTGCGACACATCCTGTGCTTTGGCCGTGGCGATGTACTTCTCGTACTGCGGAATGGCGATGGCCGCCAGAATGCCGATGATGGCGATGACGATCATCAACTCGATCAGGGTGAAACCTGCTTCGGTTTTGTTCGTTTGCATGGGTATTACTCCTCTGGTTGGTAAAACGGTAAAGCACCGCCCTGCGCGACCAGCTGCAGGGCGGAAAACGCCCGGCGCGACCTACACGATGGCGCCGGTGATGCCGAGATCGCTCATGAAGTTGTTGCCGAACACGATCATGGAAATGCCCAGGACCACGTAGAGTGCCTTCTTGGCGATGCCGCCCAGTTCCTCGCCGAACACCAGCGCGGCGCCTGCGGCCAGGAACGCCACGACACTGATGCCGGTGGCGACCGGGCCGGTGAGGTTGCTGGTCAAGGTCTGGATGGGACCGTCCCAGGGCAAAGTCCCGGAACCGGTGGCGAAGGCCGGAATGGCTCCCGCCTGCAGGATCACGCCGATGATCATGCCCGCCTTGAAATAAGCGTCGCGGGTCGCGGTGCCGAACTTCGCGGCGAACTTCACGGATTGCTGCTTCAACTGCTTCAATTTTCCAAACATGGCAATTTCCTCCTGGATGCGATGCCTATCCTGTATTCGGGCGCCGGGGGACCTGATCGCTGTTTTTTGGAGGGGGATGGTGGTGGTTGGGGTGATGGGAAATTAGGAAGGGGGCGGAGGACTTTTCTCTTCCCCCACCCCCAACCATCACCAGTGTTGAGCTGGACGCGGCGGCTATAGCGACTCGGTCAAAAACCGCCCGTTCTCAAAACCCTTTACTGCCAGCACTTCATCAACAATGCGGCCGGTTGATGTGCGCCGGATGCTGACAACGACATTGACGGCTTCGGCAATGAGTTCCGGGTTGGGTGGCACGTTGGCCTCCTGGACCAGCATGCCGATCCGCACCAGTGCGGCGCGGGCGTTGTTGGCGTGGACGGTGCCAATACCGCCGGGGTGGCCGGTGGACCACGCCTTGAGCAGGTCCAGGGCCTCCTTCCCTCGCACCTCGCCGACAATGATCCGGTCGGGGCGCATGCGCATGGTGGATTTCAGGAGCCGAGTCATGTCGATCTCGTCGGACGTGCGGAAGAACACCACATTGGGCGCGGCGCACTGGAGTTCGCGGACGTCCTCGATAATAATGATCCGGTGGTCCGGGCTTGCCTGACTGGTGGCGTGCAGGACGGCGTTGGCGAGGGTCGATTTGCCCGTACTCGTACCCCCACTCACCAGAATGTTTTTGCGCTCCCGGACCGCGTCGATAATCAGGTCTTGTTGCCGCTCCGTCATGATGCCCTTGGCCACATAATCATCCAGCGTGAACACCAGCAGGGCTTTCTTGCGAATGGCGAAGGTCGGCGCCTCCACGATGGGCGGGATTTGCGCCTCGAAGCGGGATCCGTCCAGAGGCAATTCACCGGAGATGATCGGATTCTCCTTGGTGATGCTGGTGTCCAGCATGGAGGCTACGGTCTCAATGACCATCTTGGCGCGCACCGGGTCCATCGCCGAGCGGGGCTCCATGTCCCCGCCCAGCACGTCCACCCAGATCCTGCCATCCTGATTCAGCATGATCTCAATGATGGCCGGGTCGTTCAGGAACCCCAGAATGTCGTCGCCCAGGGTCCGGCGCAGACTCTCCATCTGACGCTCGCGGTAGACCTGCGCCTGGGTTTGCGGCTTTTGTGGATTGTCCGTGCTCATTGCGGTACTCCCGTGGCTTGCTGAATAGCCTGGAAAGCCGCCTGGGCGGCATCCTGTCCCTGCGTGATCGCCGCGCCGTCCATGCCCGTGCTCCCCGCCGCCTGTTGCGCGTTGGCCTGTGCCGCATTGGCGGCGGCGATGTCCGTACTGGCCGCGCTGGTGGCGGAAAGCGCCGCCTGCTGGGCCTGGGATGCGCTGGCGGTTTCCGATTCCGCCACGGCGTTCCAGGTTTTCGCCAGTGAGGGCGAAACCTTCTGCGCCGCACTGGCGTTGCTCTGGGCCGCCTGGGCTTGTTGCGATGCCGTGGTGGCGTCGATGGCCATGTCCGATGCGATGCGCTGTTGGCTGTAAGCATTCGCCGCCTGGACTTCGGCGGTGAGATTGTCCTGGTTGATGGCCGATTGCGCCTGGGCGATCTGGTTCTGGACGGCGGTGTCCGACGTAACCGGCGCAGTGAAGTTCACACCGTTCTTGGCCGCTTGCTGCTGGGCGTATTGCTCCGCCGCCGCATTGGTAGCGCTTGCGATGGTCACGGCGTCGGCGTTGGCCTGGTTTTGGTTTTGCACGAAGGATTGCTGTGACGCTTGCGCGGTAGCGGCGGTGCTGTTCGCGTCCTGCTGGTAAGCATTCGCCGTGCCGCTGGCGAGGCTGGCTCCGGTGGTCCAGATCATTGCACTCTCCGGCGTTGGCGCTACGGAAACCGCCGCGCCATCCGCCTGCGCCTGGCTGTCGGCAGTGGTAGCTGCCGCCGACCGGTTATCGCTGTACTGCTGCTGGACCACGGCGGTTTGCGCATCCTGCATGGCCGCCTGATTGGCGTTTTCCATGGCGGTCTGCAGCGGGTCGGTATAGGAGAAGGGGGATGCACCGGGAGTGGCTGGGACCGTACCACTCTGCTGATTCTGGGTGACCCCTGTCTCCTGCTGAATGGTGTTCAACGCGCTGGTTGCCGCCTGCTGGCCGGAGCTCACGGCGGCAGTATTGGTTCCGATGTTCGCCGTTTGCGTATCCGTCGCCGCCGCCTGAGCATCTGCGTTCATGGTGTTCTGGTCGTTCTGATAATTGCCGTAGGACTGCTGGCTGGACTGCGCCGACGCGCCGCTTAGCACCGACTGCTGACCGGCGGTGGCTTCCATCGCCTGCTGTTGTTGCCAGTCTTTGTTCCAGAGTCCGTAGTAATACTGATATTGGCCGTAGGCCGTGACGGCGAGGCTGCTGTAATAACTGGACTTGTTGAGGCAGTCGGTTCCACCTTTGGCGACGCAGGCGGAATAGGCGGACGACGCCCCTGACGCCAGTGATTGGTCGGTCAGGTAACTGTCGTAATAGCCGTTGTACAGCCTGTAATAGTGGGCCAGAATGCTGGCAAAATAGGGATTGCTTGCCGCCGCCGACTGGCTGGCCGCAAGGGATCCCTGGACCTGGGACTGCCCGCCCAGCGGATTCCCGGTCCGCAACTGCCCGCTGTTCTGGTAGCCGGTACTGTTCTGGTCGCTGTTGAACCAGGATGTACCGGCCTGCAACTCCGCCTGGGAAACCCCGGCGTCGTTGGCGAGAGCGGCACTGGATGCGTTTGCACCGGGCACGGTTGCACCGGGCACGGTGGTGGCAAGAGCCGCGCACGGGGCCAGGACCGAAAATCCCAGAAGTGCGGACAGCACCGCCATGCGGATGTTTTTCGCGGTCTTCATGCCAGTGCTCCTTCGATGTCGGGGATGTCGATGCTGTACTCATCGTCCTGTGGCCCTTCAGGCTCATCCATGTCAGGCCCAAAGTCGGGCAGCGGCTGATCGCGGAAAGCCAGTACCGGGTACGGAATCCCCAGGGCTTTCCGGAACTCGAACGCCTGCGCCTCACTATCGAAGATCATGACGTTGCCGCCGCGATCTTTGCAGAGTTCAGGGTCGGGGGATTCCTCCACGCAATAGCGAATATCTGGATCAATGGCGGGAGAGGGGCGGCGGGCGCCCAGGTAGATCAAGGCGTAGTCCGCGACGGAATGCTTATCCAGAATGTCTTTGGTGGTCAGCATGGTGGTACTCCTGTTGGAAAGTGGATTTGTCATCTATCCGGACCTCGTGGGACCTGATGCTCATATTTCTGGTGTGGTGAAATGGGGTGGCGGGAAAGACAAAGGCCGGGGTTAATCCCGGCCTTTTTCTGGGCCAAAGCCTGCGCTCTTTACTTTTCATTACCAGCTAAATCCAGCTCCGACCCCGACCTGCGGCGATCCGGCACCAAAAGCCACGGTGACGTTGGCATCCCAGTTGCGGGAAAAGACATGCTGATAAGCGATGGCTTCGCCGGTTTGCCCGTTCATTTCACCGACACCTGCGGCGATCCGGTTGACGCCATGGAGACCAGCCGCAGCGAATGCGGCATCCGTGCTGGCGGCAGACAGCGCTCCGATCTCGCTCATTTTGGTGTTGGTATAAGCCTTGGCGGAGCTCAAGATGCCCGCGCTTTCCTGCGAGAACTGCGCCTGCAAGCCTTGCCCCATGGCATCCAACTGCCCGACGTTCGCCGCATCCGTGGACTGGGTGCCCGCCGCGACGTGCGTAACCTGGCGGTTGTTTGTGTCAGAGCCGACGCTGAAACTGTCCGCGCGGGTTGCCGTGGACCCCGCACCCACGGCCACAGAATCGTTGCCCGTTGCCGTTGCCTGGTACCCGACCGCCGTGCTGTTCGCACCAAGCGCCGCCGCCTGATCACCAAGCGCGGTGCCGGGGTCGGCGTTCGCGATTGCACCATCGCCGATGGCGATGGCGCCCACGGTGGATGCCCCTTGGGGGGTGTTGCTGGGCAGTACAATCTGCGCACCCGTGCCAATGGCCTGCGATCCTTGGAAGTTAGCTGATGCGCCATCACCGACGGCCACCGATCCCGTGCCATTAGCCGTGGACGCCTTTTCCCCAGAGATTGAGCACGCCAGAGCGCCATCCTTGGATACACAGTCGCCGAGCGGACTTTCCAGAGTCTTCTGTACGCTGGAAAGCGTTTGCTGAAGCTGGGAGATCTGGGGGGAATAGTTGGTCTGCGTGGTGGATGATGTCGTGGGAATCGCCGCCAGTTCCTGCTGCAATTGATACAGCTGGCTGCCGTTCACCGCGTCGGTGCTGCTCGATGAGACCGTTCCAGCCGCCAGGTTGGTGAGAATGCGCTGTAGGTTGGCGTTACCGATGGATACTTCATCAGATCCAGAGGCCACCGATTGCGCGCCGAGTGCTACGGACCCGACCGACGTTGCAGAAGAACCTTCACCCAGGGCGGTCGATTCAACCCCGGCGGCGTTTGCTTGCTCGCCCGCGGAAGTTGCGGCGGTATTGGCTTCAGCACCGGTGCCCGTCGCCGTGCCCAGGGTGTTTGCCTTGGCGTTATCCCCCACGGCCGTTCCGCCCATTTCACTCAGGGTGTTGGCACCGAGTGCGGTTCCGCCTGAGTTGCCAGCCGTGGTCGCCTGGCTGCCAACGGTAGTTGAATCGTACCCGGTTGCGGCTGCTGAATCACCAACGGCGGTATCCCCGCCATATACTGTCTGCGATCCCGACTGCCCGGCGGTTGAATCTGTGCCAATAGCGGTGGAAAGCGCCTGATCCGACGACGTGCCGGACGGCAAACTCACACTTATGCTGTCCCCGTTTTGGCTCTCTGCGGTCGCACCCTGGGTAACCGTTGTACCCGACGCGCTTGCAGAGTCGCCGGTCGCCATATCACCGCCGGCATCTGCCGTGGTGGATGGACTGGTAGACGTGTTGGTCGTGGAGTAGGCGGTTGCAAAGGCTGCTGCGGGGGAAAGTGCCAGAGCCGCTAACACTGCAACTGTGATGATCTTCGTTTTCATGGATATTGCTCCTGTTTGTTTACGGTAGCGCGGGGCCAAATTGAAAATTTCTGACGTAAAAAGTGGATCTGCCATCTATCCGGACCTCGTGGGACCTGATCGCTGTTTTTCTGATGCGGTGGTGTTCGCAGCTAGACGCGAAATCGCATTCCCCCAAAGTCCAGGGTTGCGGGGTTTGTGGCTAAGGCGGGGCTAAGGCGTTGCGCTTTCCCGTCGCGGCATCCATAATCTTTCCATGCGGCAAAGAGGTTCATGGCATGGCCGAAGACAATCTGGTATTAGAGCAACTCAGGAAGATTCGGGCGGAACTGGACGCCGCCCGCGAACGCGACCACGAGATGATGGCGCGTTTGAGCGGCATAGAGATCGGGCTTACCCGCATCGCCAGGGATGAAGCCGGCAATTACGCGGAAATCATTCAGGACAGGCACGCCATTGACCGCATCCGGGAGCGATTGGACCGGATTGAGCGGCGACTGGAACTGACTGACTGAACTGACCGGGCATCACCACGGCGGCCGCATCCCCTCAGCCCTGCCCAAGGGTACTGCATGTATTTGGCCTCAATCTTTCATCCTGGGCGTCCAGTCGTATTTCCAGACCGCTATGGGCCGGGCAATGCCCCGCACCTGCGATTGCAGGAACGGTCCCCAGTATCGGGAATCGAAGGAGAAACGCGGATCCCCGGCACCATAAGCCCAATACTGCCCAGACTTGAGCGTGATGGTTCCCCGCCATTGCGGAAGGCGGACTTGCGGCTTGCTGGTGGTGAACGGCAGTGGCTGGCTGCCCGGGAGCGGGTGTCCGTCGATGATGACGCCATGACCAGTCTCCCGAACCACGTCCCCCGGACCCGCGACGATGGATTTGATATACGGTGTGCGGCCATCGGCGCAGGCGTTCGCGGCATGGTCCCTATCCATCAACCAGCCATAGTGGAAGCCCTCCGGCAGGCGCGGGCAGAGTGTCACTATCTCGCCGGCATGCAATTGGGTTCCCGGCGCTATGGGCGTCACTGACCATATCCCCATCGGCTCGCTGGGCGAGAGGTTCAGCCGCCAGTCGCCATGATCCCAGGCCGTCACTGCCCCGGCGATAATTGCTCCGGCCACGGCGACAGGCAGCAGCCTCTGAAAGTGGGTGGTGAACGGGATGCGGAAAAAGGCAGGGGCTTCAGGCAAGGGGGTCATCATCGCGCTCCTCATCTCCCGGTGCCTCGATGCCACGGGTTTCCGGAACCCGTCGCTCGTCCGACAGTTTCTGGACTACGGTTGCATCCGAAGTGTTCGCTGGCACCGGTTTCACGCCGATAAACCGGGCAATAACCGCCCGGGGATCCTCTTCTGCCCCAGGCCCCAGACCAGCATCACCCGTTTCCGCGCGCACCGATGCGGTGGTGCCGGGCGCCGCCGGTAAAGCTTCCGCCTCCTGTACCGCGGGAACAGACCCGGTCGGGAAGGATAATACCGGCGGCGGTATCGCCCTGCGCTTGTTCAGCACCGGATCCGTGTAATAGATGATCTTCTGGCAATAGATCGGCGCATGGCCGGACATGAAAACCACCTCATCGGTAGCCGGTAAGCGCATGAACTCTTCAGGCGTCAGCAGGGGACGCTGAACGACCTGCTCGTTGGTATTGACGTGCTGCAGGAGCACCTGCAGGCGGTTGCCGGAATACTGTCGCTGAGTGTGCGACGCCGTGAAGTTGCCGGCAGTCTCCGAGAGTTCTTTGGCTGAATCAATTCGGTTCGGTGTAAAGGCGATACGGAGCTGACAATTGTCGGTGATGGCCTCCTCCTTGGTGTATTCACCATATAACTGGTTTTTACTCTGGATGATCAACAGGGCCTTGAGGCCGTATCCGGCGATGAACGCCAGGGCTTTCTGAAACACATCCAGTTTGCCCAGAGACGGAAACTCATCAATCAATAGCAACAGACGATGGGGATAGACACTGTGCCCCTGGCCGGATTCATCGAAATCCATTCTTTCCGTCAACCGCCGCACCACCTGATTCAGTAATAAGCGAGTCAGAGGCTTGAGCCGGTCGGCATCGGTGGGCGGGTTGACCATGTAAAATGAGGTCTTGCGCGCACAGGGCTTGCCGTCGATATCCGGTCCGCCCATCAGGGATTCCAGCGTGAAGTCCGAGACGGCGGTGTTCCGGGCAACCAGCGGATCCCGGTAGACGCTCAAAAAACTCATGGCCGTGGACAAGACGCCCGAAGCCTCGTTGCCGGCCTTGTTCAGGTAGCTCTGTGCCGCCTCGCCGGCCGCCTTCCAGCCAAACAGCCGCCATTGGTCCGTTTCAAAACCGTTTCCTGCATCTCATGCGCCGTATCGCGCACATAAGTCATGACGGCGGCGAACCCCGCCATCATTTTGGCGTCATCGTCCTCGTCACGGGCGTCCGCTTTCTCTTGCTCGATGCGTTCCGCGATTTTACGGATCGGACCGCCGTCGGAGAGAATGGCCTGAACCGTGGAGAGACACCGCTCATCGCCTTTCAATTCTGGTGTCAACTTGACGAAGATCACCACGCCGGACATCAGGTCAAAGCCGGTTTTCGCCCAGTGATCGTTCAGACCCTTGCCGTCGGGGTCCACGATCATAGTAGAGATATTCTGGGTGTCTTTCACCAGATTGTGGTCCAGGCGGATTTCATCCAGCGGATTGAATCGCGCGGAGGTTAGATCCCAGGGCGCGAAGCGGATGCAGCGTTGCCCCAGCACTTTCTCTCGGAACCCTGCGGTCAGGTGCCAGTTTTCGCCCTTGATGTCGTACACGAAAACGCTGGCGAGCCAGGATAACAGTGTCGGAATGACGATACCGACGCCCTTGC